>NZ_JBEEVJ010000004.1:165683-333150 GCF_040139785.1 Proteus genomosp. 6
TCCATAGCTCAGTTGGTTAGAGCACCACCTTGACATGGTGGGGGTCGGTGGTTCGAGTCCACTTGGACGCACCATTTATTTTTCGGCAACATCTCAATACAGTGCGTCCATAGCTCAGTTGGTTAGAGCACCACCTTGACATGGTGGGGGTCGGTGGTTCGAGTCCACTTGGACGCACCATTTCTCTTTCTCTATATTTTCTTATTGTTGTTCATCTTACCTACCCTACAAAATAATTAATCTAGCTTGCAATATTTTATTGCGCAACAAATTGTTTAAAAAACAAGCAGTCAGCGCTGTATTTTGATCACATCACTTAAATTTACCTTTTTTCGATTTTCTTCATAGAAATTAACCTCTATAATACGAAACATAATTTTGTTGAAAGGTTTCAGCGTATTGATTTACGGGCATCTTTAGAAAACAGAACAAATGAATCGTGATAGACTATAATGTAAGATGTCTACCAACCCTTGAAACAAAATAGTGACAAGATTTTTATGATGTTGCTGAACCATTAACATGTTGCGCAACTTATCCATTAGAGGTGAGTTTGTACATCCTGTTTTGCACCGTTGATACAGTTAATAGAAAACGGCGACATTAATCCTTATTCATCCATTACAATACAACCATTAAATAGACTGCCATGAAAAAGACAAAAATTGTTTGCACCATCGGGCCAAAAACCGAATCTGAAGAAAAACTGAATCAATTACTAGACGCAGGCATGAACGTTATGCGTCTAAACTTCTCTCACGGTGACTATGAAGAGCATGGCAACCGTATCAAAAACCTGCGTAACGTTTGCGCTAAAACAGGCAAAAAGGCCGCTATCTTATTAGATACTAAAGGCCCAGAAATCCGTACCATCAAATTAGAAGGTGGTAATGATGTTACTTTAGTTGCAGGTCAAACTTTCACTTTCACCACAGACAAAACTGTTGTGGGTAACAAAGACCGCGTTGCTGTGACTTACGAAGGTTTCGCTAAAGACTTAACTGTTGGTAACACCGTTTTAGTTGATGATGGTCTTATCGGCATGAAAGTAACGGCTGTAACTGATACAGAAGTTGTTTGTGAAGTTTTAAACAACGGTGACTTAGGTGAAAACAAAGGTGTTAACTTACCTGGCGTTTCTATCGGTTTACCTGCATTAGCTGAAAAAGATAAACAAGATCTTATCTTTGGTTGTGAGCAAGGCGTTGATTTCGTTGCTGCATCATTTATTCGTAAACGTTCTGACGTTGAAGAAATGCGTGCTCACTTAAATGCACACGGTGGCGAAAACATTATGATCATCTCAAAAATTGAAAACCAAGAAGGTTTAAACAATTTTGATGAGATCTTAGAAGCCTCTGACGGCATCATGGTTGCTCGTGGTGACTTAGGTGTTGAAATCCCAGTTGAAGAAGTTATCTTTGCACAAAAAATGATGATCGAAAAATGTAACGCTGCGCGTAAAGTGGTTATCACTGCAACGCAAATGTTAGATTCAATGATCAAAAACCCACGCCCTACTCGTGCTGAAGCGGGTGACGTTGCGAATGCTATCTTAGATGGTACTGATGCGGTTATGTTGTCAGGTGAAAGTGCTAAAGGTAAATACCCAGTAGAAGCTGTGACTATCATGGCAACTATCTGTGAGCGTACAGACCGTATCATGCAATCTCGCCTTGATTACAAACAAACAGCTGCGAAATTACGCGTAACTGAAGCAGTTTGTCGCGGTGCGGTAGAAATGGCTGAAAACTTAGATGCACCTCTGATTGTTGTTGCAACTTTCGGTGGTAAATCAGCTCGTTCTATCCGTAAATACTTCCCAACTGCACCAATCTTAGCATTAACAAACAACGAAGAAACAGCTCGTCAGTTACTGTTAGTTAAAGGTGTAACAACACAATTAGTTAACGAAATCTCTTCTACTGATGACTTCTACCGTATTGGTAAAGAAGCGGCATTAGCAAGTGGTTTAGCTCACTCAGGTGACCGTGTTGTTATGGTAACTGGCGCATTAGTTGATAGCGGTACAACAAATACTTCATCTGTTCACGTTCTGTAATTCTTTATTCATTTAGTCGCTTTACAATTTAAAACACCACTTCAATATTTGAAGTGGTGTTTTTTTAATGCTTTATTTATTAGTGACAATTTCCTTTACCTGTTCGTCTTTTTATTACACGTTATTCTTATTTGTCTCTTCTTTATTTTCTAATAACAGATAATGTGTTGCACGAGCACGAGGATGAATAAAAAAGTGCCCTGCTGGCGCATTATGGCTTTTAATGTGAATTAAGGAGACGTTGCTGAGTGTTTTACCTTGTTTAGAACGACACACGTAAACAATAAAGGGTAAAGCAAAGATAACAAAGAAGCCGACTATCAGTAAGGTCACATACGTTTTATCACTACTTGCGTTTGGCAAAGAGCTTGGTGGGAAAAAAGAAACCACAAACGCAATAATAGAGAGTAATAAACCAGCCATTGCAACAATAAGTTTAACATTTTTACCACCAGGAATACTAAATGCACGTTTTTTATCTACTTGCTTACAAGTAAGTTGCATATACCCTAAGAAAAGCATGAAATAACTACAAAGATAAATAACGACCGTTAAGGCTAAAGCAATCAAGAATGACATATTACCGCCACCACCAGTGTTAGTCAGAATAATGATCGCAATACTTGTTATCAATAATTGAGAAATCACTAAAGCAACAGGTACTCCGTTTTTATTCACCTTCGCCAACGCTTTCGGTAAAATTCCTTTTTCAGCGGCAACATACATGCCACGAGAAGGTCCTACAATCCAAGAAGCTATCTCGGCTAAAACTCCTAGCAATAATAACGTAGCAATAATCCTAACCGTCCAATCAAGTGTACTACTGAAATGGGAGACTAAAACACTGAACGTTTGTACCACGCCTGCTGATAAATTAATTTCATTATTAGGTATCACTGCTGCAACAGATAATCCCCCAATAGAGCTTAAACAAATTGCCACTATCATGAGTAAAAACATGGCGATGGGGTAATCTCGTCCAGGGTTTTTCATCTCATTAACATGAGTTGCTGAAGCTTCTACGCCCATATAACTTAAAATGAATGCAACAAAAACCACTAATGTCCCAATTTGGGTAAAGTCAGGGAAAAAGGTTTTTGCGCTTATTTCAATCGCTAATGGTGCACCACTCATTAAATAGCTAACAGCTAAAATAATTAAAATTAAAGCCGGTAATAAAATACCTGCAAAAAAACCAAGTTTGGCAATAGATGCCGTATATTTTGTACCGCCAAATTGCGTAAATGCTAATACCCAAAGAATAATTAAAGCTGCGACTGTTTTAATTACTGGATCGGTATTTAACTCAGGCCAATTGAGAATATAAGAAAGCGCGCCTAAGACGAAGTAAAGCATAGGAATAAAACCAATAGCAATTTGTAGATAACCAAAAGAGATGGCGGCAAACCCCCAGCGTTCTCCTAATGTATTCGATACCCAAGCAAATATTCCCCCTTCTTGCCAGCCTTCTACGGTAGCCATTTCAGCTGCACATAATGCAACAGGAATAAACCACAATAATCCACCTAAAAGTAAGAAGAAAACAAGGCTAAAACCAGATGTGGCAAACGTCGGATATTCATATACCGCCATCACCATCGAAGCGGTAATAGCAAAAAAACCGACTAATGTAAGTTGTTTTGGTGCTGAATTTGTTGATGATGTAGTCATACAATCCTCCTGAACTTTATTCAGAAAAATAATTACGGTCGAGTTATTATCTAGAAAGAGGTTGAGAATAGATAAAGATCCTCAACCTCAAAACGAACAGAATTTAGCTATGGTTAAAACCTCTACCATCTTCTGCTGATAGAGGATTGCAGACAGGGTGCTTATCAAAATATTCTAGCGTACGTTTGAAATCATCAACTAATAATGAAGCAAGATCTAGACTTACACCATGACGAACTAAAATACGCTGGATCACTAAATCCTCCCGATTAGCTGGCATAGAGTAAGCGGGAACCTGCCAACCACGACTACGTAATTTATCTGCAACATCGTATAAAGAGTAAGTGACTTTAGCCCCTTTTTTTAGTTTCCATGCTAATGCGGGGATACCTTCTTTACAGTCACCACTAAATATCATTTCAAAAGGGCCTAACTTTTCAATTTCCCTTGCTAAATATTGTGCTGTTGAGTAGCAAGCATTATGAATTTTTGCATATCCTTCTCGGCCTAAGCGTAAGAAGTTATAATATTGAGCGATAATTTGACCACCAGGGCGTGAGAAATTCAGCGCAAAAGTAGGCATATTGCCGCCTAAATAGTTCACATTAAAAATAAGCTCTTCAGGAAGATCTTTTGCTTCACGCCAAATAACCCAACCCGCACCTAATGGTGCTAAACCAAATTTATGCCCCGAGGCATTAATAGATTTTACTCGTGGTAAACGGAAATCCCATTCAATATCAGGTGCGCAAAATGGTGCTAAAAAGCCCCCACTTGCACCATCAACGTGAATTGGAATATCTAATCCCGTTTCTTTTTGAAGTTTATCTAATGCGTCATGAACCGCTTTAACAGGCTCATAAGTACAGGTAAAAGTGACGCCTAATGTTGGAACAACCCCAATGGTATTTTCATCCACACGTTTAATGACTTCTTCTGGGCTCATCATTAAACGATCACCTTCTAAAGGGATCTCTCTTAATTCCACATCAAAATAACGAGCGAATTTATGCCAACAGATTTGAACAGGACCACAAATCAAGTTTGGTTTATCAGTCGGTTTTCCCTGTGCAATACGTTTTTTACGCCATTGCCATTTTAATGCTAACCCGCCTAACATTGCGGCTTCGGATGAACCGATAGTAGAACAACCTAATGTATTTAATGCATCAGGCGAACCCCACAAATCAGCCAACATATGAACACAACGATTTTCAATTTCAGCTGTTTGCGGATATTCATCTTTATCTATCATGTTCTTATCGATAGAAAGATCCATTAAATCGCGTATTTCATCATCAACCCAAGTTTGACAAAATGTCGCTAAATTTTGTCTTGAGTTTCCATCTAACATTAATTCATCACGAACAGCATCAAAAACATTACGTGGATTATTTTCTTTCTGTGGAATTTTTGTTTTAGGTAAGGATTGAGAGAGATCGAGAGATGCATATACATCATCTAGGTCATTATAATTTGATGATTTGTTTTTCATATTATTACCCTACAATAATAAATATTATAAGACATGGAATAAGCTTAATGCTTATTTATTAAAGATAGTCAACAATATAAAAAGTGAGAAATTAAATTCAAATTTAATTTTTGAACTTTACAATTAACGCGAGATTTTGTTTTGAAAAAAAATCAAACTTCAATGTAATACATTGAAATAATAAAAATTATAAGTGTAAACACCTATCATAAAAACATTTCATTATCATAAAAACAACATTAACATTATAAAAAAACAAGCGCCATTTTACTGAGTAAAATGGCCTCATCTAGTACTTATTAATATTTTTTTACCCTATGAGATTTATGTTTGGTCTAATACAAAAGTAACGCTATATTAAACAAATATAAAAAATATCTTATGTAAATGGTTGTATCCAATACTATGTATTACAAATACTGAATTAATTCTATTAGGAATAAACTATGCCAGAAAATAACATTGATAGTAGAGTATTCGCTTGTACTACCCTCGCAATTAAAGATAAGAAAAATCGTATTTATCATGGTAGAACAATGGAATTTTCAGTAGACAAGCCTGCTTCAATATTTGCATATTATCCTAAAGAACATACTTTCCAGCAAAAAGCCCCTGATGGCACCCTAGGATTAAAATATACTGTCAAATATCCTTTTATGGCGATCGTTGCGCCAATCAATTTAGAAGGCACAAAAGACGTACTTGAAGGTGTTAATTCTCAGGGACTCTCTTTTAGCTTAAATATGCTACCCGATTCAAATCTCGATGATATTAGCCCACAAGATTACGCAACGTCAGTGCCTATCGCGGCAATTGGTGAATGGGCGTTAGCACAATATAAAACCGTTGAAGAATTAAAACTCGCGATCCCTAAAACGGTATTTTGGTCACAAAAACTACTCCTTTTACGTAACTTACCCAGCCCTTTCCATTATGCATTTTATGACAAAACAGGAGCTTGTATTGTTATTGAAGTTTCTGATGGAAAATTACATATTTATGATAATCCTACTTATTGCATGACCAATGGTCCGTTATTTCCATGGCATTTAACCAATTTAAATAATTACACCCATCTTTCGAATGTTAATATTTCCACCAGCACATTAGGAAATATAAAAATAAAACAACCTGACAGTGGAATTGCTTTAGCCTCGTTGCCCAATTCTGATACTTCTGTAGATAGATTTATTCGTGCTGTTTACTACACAACCTACTATCACAAAGTGTCTGATCCAGATACACAGTTAGTTGAATTAGCACATATTATGAATAGATTCGATCGACCTAAAAACGCCACTATTGATCCCCTATTAGGTCACGATACGTTAAAAGCACTTCATACTAGTGAATTTTCAGTATGGACAACACTAACGGATTTAGAACGCGGAATACTTTTCTTTAGGGGATACAACGATCTCAACTTCCAAAAATTTACACTTGAATCGTTTAGAAATGAAGTAGAACCCATTTTCATAAAAGTAAATTTAGGTGGTGCTTTATAGCTATAAATATAAGTAACAATAGAACAATGTAGATAAAATGTTTTTCTATCAGACTTTTATGAATAAAAATCTTTTGTGAAATAACACGCATTTTTTGTACTGAATATTTGCGTTTTAGGTGTTATTTTTTCTATTGTTCAACTAATGGTTCAGTAGAATGTGATAAATAAATCCAGCATTTTCCTATATATGTGCCATACTTATTAATGGTTTCATATAAATGCTACTTGTTCCTTTACACAAACTAATAATAGAGGTTGTAACTATGAAAGCGAAACTTGTACTAGGTGCAGTGATTCTGGCTTCAGGCTTATTAGCGGGTTGTTCTTCTAGTAATAATGCACAATTGGATCAAATCTCTTCTGATGTAAGCCGTCTGAATACTCAAGTTCAGCAACTAAGTGGTGATGTACAATCTGCTCGCGCTGAAGCTAAATCAGCTTACGACGAAGCAGCTCGCGCAAATCAGCGTTTAGATAACCAAGTCACTACTTATAAAAAGTAATTTGACTCACTGATAGGCTGAAAACAGCTTTAGAACAGTACTAATAGCAAATAGCAAAGCCCCAATCTACAATGATTGGGGCTTTATTTTTTCAAAAAATAAACTATAAATTAAGCTCCTCTAAATTCTGCTGTATTATCCTATTTTTCTCTAATTTATGATTAATTTTATCGGCCACATTTCTTTTTAATAGTTCAATCTCTCCTTGATATTTTTCATTTATATTTTTAAGTAATGCAATAATGTTATCGTTTTGAGTAGTTTCGCAATCACTTTTAATAGTAAAATTATTATTAATTAATTCAAATATCTGTGATTTTAATAAGTCGTTATGACCAGGATTAATATTCTTCTGAAAATGTTCATTCGCCTGTTGATAAACCTGATACAGTGTCGCCAGCATTATATTGACTGATTTATCGGAGTGACCTTCATTGGCTGATAAAGATTTTTTTGTTTGATTTAATAGTTCATTTTTGATGGAAGAGAATAATTTAGTCACATCATTAGTCAATGTTTTATGGGTTAGCTTAGTACTAATACATCCACTATCATTCAATTTTTTTGCGTCTAATTTTTCATATTCATCCTTTTTTGTTTTTGTTGAGATCCGCTGAATAAACTCACCGCATGTTTTATTAATATTCTGTTGTCTTTTCGCTTCACTTCCAACAAAAAGAGTTTCTGCACTATTTTTTATTGAAACGACTATATTTGCCAATTGACTAAATTTATTTTCAATACTGGAAGTAATACGTTCATAAATACCACGAGTAACATTTATTGAATTAATTTCCATATCTATAACTCACTTATTTTACAAAAAGAAGTTACTTATATTAAAGAATAAAACGTCAATTTAATGTTAAAAATATACCTTTATTAGATTAAACTGTTTTATATAAATTATTATTGTAAAAAAACAGATGCTTAAAGCATCTGTTTTTTTACAATATCATCCAATCTTAGTAGGCTGTAACCTCTACAGGAATACCTGAACGTCGAATAAGCTCTGCATCGACTTTATTTTTATCGACTTTGCCACTTTCATACCAAGTATTGAATTGTTTCGTGAATGTAAGAGGCATGGTTTGTGGATCATCATTTTCATTACGTGATAATGGCTGATGGACTTCAATAAACTGTCTGCCATCAGCAGTTTCAGTAAATTTAATCGGTTTATTGATAATTTGAACACGACTGCCTTTAGGAACCACATTAAACAAGGTTTCAATATCATTTGGTCTTAAACGAATACAACCTGAGCTCACTCTTAATCCAATACCAAAATCTGCATTTGTACCGTGAATTAAATATTCGCCACGACTATGAGCTAATCTTAATGCATAAGCTCCCATTGGATTTTCAGGGCCAGCAGGAACGACCGCAGGGAGCGAGATCCCTTTTGCTGCATAGTTTTTACGAATATTGGCCGTTGGAGTCCATGTAGGATCTTTAATCAACTGAGAAATAGACGTCACCATTTCAGGCGTTTCTCGTCCTAATTGACCAATGCCGATAGGATAAACATCAACGGTGCCACCCTCTTTCGGGTAATAATAAAGACGTAATTCGGCAAGATTGATGACAATACCTTTATGTACCGTATCAGGCAAAATCATCTGCAATGGAATATTTAATGTTTTACCTGCATCAGGTAAAAGCGGATCAATACCAGGATTTGCTTCCATCATATTAAGCAATCCCACTTGATATTCAGACGCAATAGCTTCTAGTGAACGCTTATCATCTGGCACGATATACGAAACATTCTCGCCGATAATACGCTGACCATCAGTGGGTAACAGGTATTCTGTCGCATAAGATAAGTGGCTGTTCATCCCTAACAGCGATACTCCCAATAGGGTTAACCATTTATTCATCGTTTATCCCGTGTGTTAGAAATAAAATAAACTGACTATTATGATGATAACATTATCATTGTTATGCTATTCATATAATAAGTCAGTTTAGAACATTAATGTGGGATTAGGTAACATTTATGCTACAGCGTATTCTGAAAAACGCTTAATCAGTGTCGTGACCATCGCATGTAAGCCTTGAGTTCGAGAAGGTGTTAAGTGGCTTTCTAGCGCTAGTGATGAAAAATACTGTTTTACATCTGTGGATAATGCTTGTTCGAGCGTCTTCCCCTGAAATAAGATAATTACCAAGGCAACAAGCCCTTTGACAATGCCTGCATCGCTATCACCCGCGAGAATCAGTTGCTTATTCTCATTAAGAGCAACAGCGATCCACACTTGACTTTGGCAACCCTCAATAAAATTAGCTGAAGTGCGTTGTTCATCTGTTAATGGTGGAAGGCGCTCGCCTAACTCCATCATATAGAGATAACGTTGTTCCCAATCCTGACAACGAGAGAAGTTGCGTAATAATTTTGCTTCATCTGGCAAATTGGCCACTGCCATGAATAACCTCTTTTTTAATCTTTAACCTAATAACATTTCAACACGTAATAACGCATTAACCAACGCATCGATATCATTTTTATCGGTATATAAACCAAGAGATGCACGACACATTGCAGGAACTTGGTAATAATCCATAATTGGCATTGCACAATGATGCCCTGTACGAATCGCAATACCATAATTATCAAGAAATGCCCCAACATCATAAGCATGGTGTTTACCTAAATTAAACGCTATCACACCTTGTCGAGAATCATTGCCATAAAGCGTTAAAGATTTTACTTTTTGCAACTGCTCTTGGGCATACTTCATTATACTATTTTCATACTCAGCAATATTATTCATACCTAACTGTGAAAGATAATCTAATGCAGCACCTAAGCCAATCATTCCCATTATATTAGGTGTTCCCGCTTCAAAGCGCCAAGGTGCATCTGCGTAGGTAATATCACCATTAATATGAACATGTTTTATCATTGCGCCACCGCCTTCCCAAGGCGGTAATTCATCCAGTATTGCTTTTTTACCATACAGCAAACCAATGCCAGTAGGCCCATAAAGTTTATGGCCGCTACAAACAAAAAAGTCACAATCAAGTTGTGAAACATTAATCGATTGATGCATAGCACTTTGCGCCCCATCAACCAATATATGTAGCTCCCCTCCTTGATCAATAGCATATTGGCGAGCATCACGAATAATTTGAGCGATAGGATTCACTGTGCCCAATACATTTGATTGGTGCGTAAGGCTGAATAATTTAGTTCGTTCGTCGATTAAGCGAGGTAATTGAGCTAAATCGAGCGTGCCGTCTTGTAATAGCGGTAACACACGAACATTAAAACCATACTGTTTTGCCAACATATACCAAGGAACAATATTTGCATGATGTTCCATTTCTGTGATGATGATATTGTCACCATCATTCAAAAATCGTTGGCTATAAACATTCGCAATTAAGTTGATGCCTTCGGTTGTTCCTTTAACAAAAATAATCTCGTCTTCGCTATTGGCACCTAAAAAATCACTGGCTTTTTTACGGACATTTTCAACTAAGGTTGTCGCATTTGCACTCAAGGTATGAATGCCGCGGTGAACCGCGGCATATTGTGTTAAGGCAAATTGTTTTTCATGTTCAATGACGCAAGCCGGTTTTTGAGCACTTGCGGCACTGTCGAGATAAACCAGTGGTTTTTCTTTCACTTGCTGTGAAAGAATTGGAAAATCATCTCGCGCTTTTTCAATGGAATGCGTCATAATGCCCTATTTTATACCTCTAATAAGCGCTGATTAATTCTGTCTAATACATGCGCCTTGATCACACTATTTTCTAGCGATTCAGTTAATTCAGCCGCAAATGCATGGATGATCATTTTACGGGCGTTACTTAAAGAAATACCGCGTGAACGCAAATAAAATAGTTGCTCATCATCAATTCGCCCCACAGTGGCTCCATGACTACATTTCACATCATCAGCATAGATTTCAAGCTGTGGTTTAGTATCGATTTGCGCTTTCTCACCCAGCAACAGATTATTATTAGTCATTTGACCATCTGTTTTTAAGGCTTGAGGTGTCACCGTGATCATACCGTTAAATACAGCTTTCCCTGCATCCATCGCAATACTTTTATGCAGTTGACGACTCTGGCAATTTTTCTCACTATGAACCAGCCATGTACGAGTATCTGCTATTTCGCCTGCTTTAGGTAATACAACGCTATTCATTGAAAGCTCTGTATTTTCACCTTTTAGTGCCGAACTCGTGTGATGACGACTAAGTTTAGCGCCTAATAAGAAAGCATAACTATTGACACGAGCATCACGCCCTATTGTCAGATCGTTATGAGCAAAATGCTGACTTACGCTATTCTCAAAACTTAATTTGATATGGTTAAAAGAGGCATTATCACCAATCGCTGCGGTTAATCTTGCCCCTGTAAAGTGACGGTTTTCGTTGTCACTGCTGATATAATGCTCTACCACTTGCATCTGAGTATTTGCACCAACATCGAGGTGAAAACGATAATTTGCACTATTTACCTCTGCGCTTTGATCACCTTGAGTAATATTGAGGATATAAAGTGGTTTATCCGCAATAACACCCGCTTTCAGGGTAATCAACAAAGGATGTGGCGCTAAGCTTTCAACTAAATGCAGGAAAATTTCACCATTTACCGCTGTAGGTAATTCACTTTGATTATCAAGTAACGTCACTTGATAAGGACCAAAATCTTTACTGCTTTCTGTCGGTGAGAATGTGCCATTCACCATTACAATACGATAGCAATCAAAAGATAAAGCTTGTTTAGCTATTAAGCTTTGCACATCAAAAGGTGGCAATTGTTGATAACTTTGGCTTAACGTTTCTTCTAATGGCGTATAGTGCCAATCTTCATGACGATAAGCGGGAAAGCCTATTTTTTCAACTTGCAACCAGTGATTACGTGCATTCAGATTTTCGTCACCTTTACGTTGATGATATAACGTTGAAAACGTTTTTAATGCTTGTTGATTACGCAGTTCAACTTGGCGCTGTTTTTCACGCTTTTCATTGAGGGTCAATAAGCCAGCCATAACCTTGTTCCTCCAATTTTTGCGCCAATGAAAAATCACCAGATTTAATGATTTTTCCCTGATAAAGCACATGTACAAAATCAGGTTTAATATAGTCAAGAATGCGTTGGTAATGTGTTACAACAATAAAAGCACGTTTACCATCACGTAAGCTATTAACACCATTAGAAACGATTTTTAATGCGTCGATATCAAGTCCTGAGTCTGTTTCATCTAAAATACATAATTCCGGCTCTAACGCAGCCATTTGCAAAATATCGTTACGTTTTTTTTCACCACCAGAAAATCCCACGTTAACTGAGCGTGTTAACAAATCTTGTGGCATATCTAGCAATTTAATTTTATCTTCAATAAAGTCTTCAAAATCAAAGCGATCTAATGGCTCTTGACCACGATATTCTCTCACTGCATTTACAGAAGATTGTAAGAAAAATTGATTGCTGACACCGGGTATTTCAACAGGATATTGAAATGCCATAAAGATGCCTTCACCTGCGCGATCTTCTGGTTCTAATTCCAATAAATCTTTATTTTTAAAGGTGATTGAACCTTCATCGACTTCATATTCATCACGACCAGCAAGTGTTGCTGATAAGGTACTTTTACCCGAGCCATTTGGCCCCATAATCGCGTGAACTTCACCTGCACGAACCTGCAAATCTAATCCTTTTAGGATCTCGTTGCCTTCAACACTGACATGTAAATTTTTAATCTCTAACATAATATATGCCTTCGGTATCTTTATACTCAGAATTTGGTTAATAGTTAACCGACGCTATGTTCTAAGCTGATAGCTAATAATTTTTGTGCTTCCACAGCAAATTCCAGCGGTAATTCTGAGAACACATCTTTACAAAATCCGTTTACAATCATTGAGATTGCATCATCTTCGCTTAATCCACGCTGACGACAATAGAACAACTGATCCTCACCAATACGTGACGTTGTCGCTTCGTGTTCAAGCTGTGCTGAGTTGTTCATTACTTCAACATAAGGGAAAGTATGCGCACCGCACTGCGTACCAATTAACATGGAATCACATTGGGTAAAGTTACGGGCATTTTGCGCACTAGGGAGTACTTTTACGAGTCCACGGTAACTGTTTTGGCTTTTACCTGCAGAAATACCTTTAGAGATAATGGTTGATTTGGTATTTTTGCCGATATGGATCATCTTAGTGCCCGTATCTGCTTGTTGATTGCCATTGGTTAAGGCAACAGAGAAAAATTCAGCGCTTGAATTATCCCCTTTTAAAATCACACTTGGATATTTCCATGTGATCGCAGAACCGGTTTCTGATTGCGTCCATGACATTTTGGCGTTTTCGCCTTCGCAAATAGCACGTTTAGTCACAAAATTAAGAATGCCGCCTTCACTATCGCCACCAGAGAACCAGTTTTGCACAGTAGAGTATTTTACTTCGGCATCTTTATGGATAATAACTTCAACCACAGCGGCATGAAGCTGATAGCTATCACGAACAGGTGCTGAACAACCTTCGATATAACTAACGTAACTACCTTCATCAGCAACCAAAATAGTTCGTTCAAATTGACCTGTTTGAGCCGCATTAATACGAAAATAAGTCGATAATTCCATTGGGCAACGAACCCCTTTTGGAATATAAACAAAAGTACCATCAGATGCGACCGCAGCGTTTAATGCAGCAAAGTAGTTATCATGGCTTGATACAACGGTGCCTAAATATTGGCGCACTAAATCAGGATATTCTTGAATAGCTTCGCTAAATGAACAGAAAATAATGCCATGTTCGGCAAGCTCTTCACGATATGTTGTTGAAACGGAAACAGAATCAAAAATAGCATCAACAGCAACGGCTTGCCCTTCTCTTACAGGCACACCGAGTTGGTTAAAAGCATCTTCAACTTCTTTGGTTAAATAATCTTGCGTGGCTTGTTTATCACTCGTAACCGCTTCATTCGAGCCACCAGCACAACTGCCATTAGCGCAACATGAACTACAAGATGGCGCTGAATAATAGCTATAATCTTGATAATTAAGCGATGGATAATCTGCTTTTAGCCAATGAGGCTCTTCCATTTCTAACCAATGGCGATAAGCATCTAAACGAAATTCCAGCATCCACTCTGGTTCGTTTCTTTTTGCCGATATTGCACGTACAACCGCTTCGTTTAATCCTTTTTCTAAGGTATCGGTTGAGATATCGGTATAAAAACCTTCTTTATAGTGGTGATCGCTTAGCCATCCCTGAACTTCATCACCAATTTCAACATTGCTCTGAGACATAATCTGACTTCACTATGTTATACCCCGAAGCTCTCACCACATCCGCAGACGTTTTGAGCTTTAGGATTATTAAATTTAAACATTTGATTAAGTCCTTCACGAACATAATCAACAACCAACCCATCGATAAATGGCATTGCTTTTAATGAGACAAAGAGTTTTGCTCCATTATGTTCATAAACAAGATCATCATCATTTGGGGCAGTAGCGAGTTCAATAACATAACCATACCCTGTACAACCAGAGGGTTTAATACTTAAGGAAAGCCCTTGTTTTTCTGGGTTTTTCTCAACTAAATGGCAGATATGCTTTGCTGCATTATCCGTTAATACAATGCCTTGCCAAGCTGTGTCATTAAGAGAAAAAGTTTCAACGTTGTTTGTCATTTCTGACCTCATTTCGAAAGGAGATTGATATCTTTCCTGACACTAATGGTAATGATAACCCTTATCACTTCAACCATGTCTTTTGAAAGGATATTCTATAAATGTGTATTTTTTGTTCTATTTTTGAGATTACCTTGTTAACAATTAATGTTAACACAATGTAATATAACACTTTTCTGCTCTTTCATTACAAAAAATAAAACTTTTAATTTTTCTTATATTTCGCACAATACGCATATAAGTTGCAATATAAATACACTTTATATGTTATCACTGAAATTTAGAGAAAAAAGCATAAAAATGTGTTTTTACATTACAGCCTATTAGCTCTGTTCACATTCACTTTTATGCTTATTATGAAGGATAAGATAGCACCACTTATGTGATGACCTCTTATTGGATTGTGTGCTCTTTGAACTTATTTACTGATAGTGATGGTTTGAATATATTTGTTTGTACATTCAAGGATTTGACTGTTTTTTTGTTTGTTCGATTGGCTATTGAAGTTGCTAATCAATTGTAGTTGCCATACTCGGTTCGTTTTAAGATCAGCCGCTAAAACACCTTCATAGCTCACATTCTCTTTTGCGTATTCCCCTTCAAAAAAGACATGTCGGCTTTCCACATTTGGGATAGTTAATGGTTTTATCGACGTGGATGTTTCATTCATACCATCTATTATCGCAATATTATCAACTATGCCTTGTGCTCCTGCATCCACATCGTAACTCATTGCATCAATCATTTTAAAATAAACCAGACGAACTTCTGTCAAATCACAAATAGGTTCTGATTTATAAACCATCATTTCTGTTGTGACGTCCTGAATATTATCTGGTAATGATTTAAAATAATTTTCAGTATCTTCTCTGCTCATTGTAAATGAAGTGGGATAAGCCATATTAAAGCCAGAAATAGTTTGTACTGGAATATTACTTATATCATTACTCGTTTCAGAGGTAGAATTATTATCGCATCCGCTGATTAATAAACCTGCAATTAATAATACTGTAGTGTTGAATTTAGAAATAGTTAACATTATTGATCGTCTTATCTTTTATTATGAAGATAATGATTATCATTAAAAATAAAATCTAAATAAAGAAATAATTCTATTTTCTCTCTATTTTTATTCTTTTTGACATTATCTATAAACATAAAAAAACGCACAAAGCGAGTATTTCACTTTGTGCATATGTCTTTTTTATTCGTTAAGAAATAACAGATGTTGTTAATCTAGAAATACACACTTGACGACCTTCATCATCAAATATTTCTATTGACCAGACTTGGTGTGAGCGCCCTAAATGAATAGGTTTGCATACACCTCTTACCTTGCCGTCTCTAGCAGAACGAATGTGGTTAGCGTTAATTTCTAAGCCCACAATTTTCTGTTCGCCTTCAGTACAAAGATAACCCGCAACAGAGCCCAATGTTTCAGCTAAAACAACAGAAGCACCACCATGCAAAAGCCCCAAAGGCTGCTTAGTACGATGATCAACCGGCATTGTTCCTTCAAGATAATCATCACCAAGGCAGGTCAATTCAATACCTAGATGACTCATCATATTATTTTGCCCAATATGATTAAGATGCTCGAGTGTCGTTTCACGTTTCCATATCATGGCATAATCTCCAAAAGTGCCTGTAGTGGGTGTTTTAGCTCAATATTATCAATACGTTTCACTTGACTACGACAAGAGTAACCGGTGCTTAAACAACGCATTGTTGGTAATGTTTTTAATACATTACCCCATGAGAGTTGATAAATGCCCAACGAGTTTTCATAATTATTTAGTTCATGTCCATAAGTACCTGCCATTCCACAACATCCCGTGCTCACAAATTCGAGTTGCTGCCCATAACGTTGGAAAATAGCCTGCCACTGTTTCATACTTTGTGGTAGCGCCGTCACTTCTGTACAGTGCCCGAAAAGATACCATTTTTCAGCATCATCGCGAACTGCTATTGGCTCAGATACCAATTTACTTAGCCATTCATGAACAAGTTGAACATTAAAACCCCCACGTTTATCACCCAGTATTTCACGATATTCATCACGATAACAAAGCACTAATGCAGGATCGACTCCCACCATAGGGATACCTAATTTTGCAACACGATTAAGCATGGTTGAGGTTTTTTGCGCCGTTTTACTAAATTGCTGTAAAAAACCTTTAATATGCTGTGCTTTACCGTTAGGTGAGAATGGCAATAAAACGGGCTTAAATCCAATTTTTTCAATCAGTTTGATAAAATCTGCGACGACTTTCGCATCGTAATAACTGGTGAAAGGATCTTGAACCACCAGCACATGATGACTACGTTGCTTTTCAGATAACCGCTCTAAGTCTTCTAACGTCATATCTAACGCTTTATGCCCAGCCAATTGCTGTTTTAATGTCGGTGATGACAATAAAGGTAAATCGACCATACCAATAGCGTGTTTACTTAACGATTGCACCAACGGTTGCTTCATAAAAAAGTTAAAGAATCCCGGTGCTTTTGCCATAATCGGCGTTGTTAATTCAACATTAGCAACAATATGGTCTTTTAACGGACGTAAATAACGCTGGTGATAAAGTTCAGTAAACTTAGAACGAAACGATGGTACATCAATTTTAATCGGACATTGCGTTGAACAAGCTTTACAAGCCAAACAACCGTTCATTGCAGCTTTAACTTCATGAGAAAAGTCATATTCGCCACGTTTGGCTTTCCAAGTATTACGTGTTTTCTCGATTAAACCTCTTAAGCTAGGTTTGTTATTTTCTAGGCTAGATTCAAGTTGTTTTGGGCTAACGCCTTGCTCTGTTAATAAGCGTAGCCACTCTCTTACAAGTGCCGCTCGTCCTTTCGGCGAATGAATGCGTTGCCCACTGATTTTCATTGAAGGACACATTGGGCTTTTGGCATCAAAGTTAAAGCAAAGTCCATTACCATTACAATCTAATGCACCTTTAAAATCTTGACGCACAGATAAAGGAATTGTGCGATCAAAAGTACCTCGTTTGATAGTATCAACCTGCTTCATAGGTTCATCGACCTCTAATGGAGGGCATATTTTCCCAGGATTCAGTCTATTTCGAGGATCGAACACCGTTTTGATTTGACGCAGTTCATGATAGAGCGTTTCACCGAAAAATTCGGGGCTGTATTGCGCTCTAAAGCCTTTTCCATGTTCCCCCCAGAGTAACCCACCATATTTGGCTGTTAACGTGACAATGTCATCTGAGATGGATTTCATCAATAATTCTTGTTGTGGATCACACATATCAAGCGCAGGTCTTACGTGCAATACGCCTGCGTCAACATGTCCAAACATGCCATAATTGAGCTGATGGCTGTCAAGTAATGCTCTAAATTCTGTAATATAATCAGCAAGATGCTCTGGTGGCACACAGGTATCTTCTACAAAAGGAATTGGCTTTGCTTGCCCTTTTGCATTACCTAATAAACCAACCGCTTTTTTACGCATGGCATAAATACGGTTTATATCTGCCAGATCTTCACAGACTTGATAACCGATAACACCACTCTGACCTTCTTTCATTAATAAATCTAAGCGTTGGCATAATGATGCGACTTGTGAAGCGATAAGATTTTCATCATCACCTGCAAATTCAACAATATTAAGGCCTTGCATATCTTTATCAGGTATATCAGTGATCAACTCTTTGACGGAGTGCCACACAATATCTTCACGAGCAAGATTTAAGACTTTGGAATCAACAGTTTCAACAGAAAGTGCATTCGCTTTAACTAAGAAAGGTGCATTACGTAATGCTGAGTCAAAAGAATCGTATTTTACATTGACTAGACTGCGCTGTTTAGGAATTGGCGTGATATCCAGCGTTGCCTCAGTAATAAACGCAAGTGTTCCTTCGGAGCCTGTTAAAATTCTTGTTAAATCAAATCGTTTCATGTCATCACTAAAGACATGACGTAAATCATACCCAGTTAAAAAGCGATTTAATTTAGGAAATTTTTCAAGAATAAGCTTTCGCTGCTCTTTGCAACGAGATAAAACGGTACGATAAACTTTACCGATTGCAGAGCTCTCTTGGGCAATATTTTCTGCTAACGCGGTATCCATAGCCCGCGTTTCAAGCAGTTCACCACCTAATAAAACTGCTCTAACACCGAGAACGTGATCAGAGGTTTTACCATAAACCATTGAACCTTGCCCTGATGCATCGGTATTGATCATTCCGCCTAATGTGGCGCGGTTACTGGTAGATAGCTCAGGTGCAAAAAAGAAGCCATACGGTTTTAAAAAGAGGTTTAATTCATCTTTAATGACACCAGCTTCCACTTTTACCCAACGTTCTTCTGGGTTTATCTCGATAATACGTTTCATATAGCGAGATAAATCGACGACAATGCCATCTGTTAAAGCCTGTCCATTAGTCCCTGTTCCTCCTCCTCTTGGAGTCAGAGAAAGAGAATGAAATCGAGGTTCATCAACTAAGCGAGCAATAATAGTTACATCGGCTGTTGAGCGAGGAAAAACAACCGCCTGTGGCAATAACTGGTAAATACTATTATCTGTTGCCATAGTGAGTCTGTCAGCGTAACTGCTGGAGATATCACCGGTAAAACCGTTTTTTCGAAGGGTATCAAGAAATTCTGTTGTGAGTTCACTGACTTGCGGTGCTTGCGATATACGTGGGATCATTTGTTATAGCTCTTTAATCTAATAGTCCACATTGCTTAATTTTAGATGTTGAAATGTATGCTAAGAGGTACTTTGCCTCATTTTGTACTTTCAGACCGATACCTGTTCACCTTATCATACAATTCTGGCAAATTGCGTAGTGATATAAACAACGTGATATTTGCAATGTTTATTCATCTGCTTCTAGCATTTTTATTCGTGTAGGGATTTAAAACCATGGAAAAACCGCAGATCCATACAGATATACCCAAAGTTTTATTCACTGTTCTTTTTATTTCTTTTTTTATTATCGCCAGTTTTTGGATCCTAAACCCCTTTATTGTGGGTTTCATTTGGGCTGGAATGATTGTTGTAGCAACGTGGCCTTTACTTCTTATTATTGAAAAACGGGTAAAATATCGTTGGCTATCAACCATGATAATGATGATTTTGATATTACTGATCTTCGTTATCCCTATTATCTTATTAATTAGTAGCGTCATTGATAATAGTGCCCCCTTAATTGAATTAGCGAAATCACCATCGAATATTCAACCACCGCAATTATTATGGCTTAACGATGTCCCTATGATAGGGAGTAAGCTTTATGATACATGGCACTCTATTCTTGTCTCAGGGGGTAATGCGCTAATCTCAAAAATCCAACCTTATGTTGGGCAAGCTGCAAACTGGTTTTTTGCTCAAGCCTTAAATATTGGTCGATTTGCCCTACATTTGGGGGTGATGTTGTTATTTTCTGGCTTACTGTTTTTACAAGGTGAAAATGTCGTTTCTTGGTTGCGTCATTTTGCTATTCGCTTA
Organism: Proteus genomosp. 6; assembly: GCF_040139785.1. Lineage (NCBI taxonomy): Bacteria > Pseudomonadati > Pseudomonadota > Gammaproteobacteria > Enterobacterales > Morganellaceae > Proteus > Proteus genomosp. 6. The sequence goes on from NZ_JBEEVJ010000004.1 coordinate 186,063, forward strand.
GCAGGCCAACGCGGGGATGCCGCAATCTTACTTGCTTCTATGTCTATTCGCGCCGTTGCATTAGGTGTGGTTTTAACTGCCTTAATTCAGGCTATTGTTGGTGGTATCGGCCTTGCTGTATCTGGCGTACCTTATGCTACGGTATTAACCGTCCTTATGTTTATTTGCTGCCTTGCTCAATTAGGTCCTTTATTAGTATTGATCCCTTCAATTTTATGGCTATTTTGGACGGGTGATACCACTTGGGGCATTGTCATGGTGATTTGGGGGGGGGTTGTTGCAACAATGGATGGCGTATTACGACCTTATTTAATCAAGATGGGTGCTGATTTGCCTATGGTATTAATTCTCACAGGCGTTATTGGTGGGATTTTAACATTAGGTATGATTGGTTTATTTATTGGCCCTGTTGTTCTCGCTGTTGCACATAGTTTATTAAATGCATGGATTAATGAAGTACCAAAACCTAATCCTGATTTAACTGAAACAGTAGAATTTATGAATAAAAACTTTATCGAAAAAGAATAAATAATAATGGAGCATGTAAGTGTAGCTACTTACATGCTCTAAAAATAACAGAGCAAAGTTTAATAAAGATTATCAATTTAGGAATAAATCATTATATTTCTATATTAAAACTTACATCTTGAAACAAATTACATTTTTTTAAACCTGTTTGTTACCAGCAAGTTATATTCAATTTTAAATAAACCAATATTCTTTTTATTGAGATAATTCTTAGAGCATAATTAACGCATTTCTCTTAATATAAATATCAACGAAACAAATGTTTCATCGAATTAATAATTTCGCCGTTCATATTAATAGATTAATTGGCGGGATTAAAGAATATAAAATATTGCTGTGTGTAGTCTTTGCCTGTCAGCCCATGATAGGCTTTTTTTTGCCTATTATTTAATAATTGTATAAAAAAAGCTCACATAATATTGTGAGCTTTTTATTTATAACGATGATATTAATTCTATTGTGCTAATTTTACCCAAGTTTTAATTACGGTATCTGGGTTTAACGATAAACTATCAATTCCCTCTTCCATTAGCCATTGTGCGAAATCTTCATGATCAGAAGGTCCTTGACCACAAATACCCACATATTTTCCATTACGTTTTGCGGCTTGGATTGCCATTGATAATAAGGCTTTCACTGCATCATTGCGTTCATCAAACAGTGCAGAAACCACACCTGAATCTCGGTCAAGACCTAATGTTAATTGGGTCATGTCGTTAGAGCCGATAGAAAAACCATCAAAGTGTTCTAAGAATTTATCCGCTAATAAGGCATTTGATGGAATTTCACACATCATAATGACTTTTAAGCCGTTCTCACCTCGTTTCAGACCGTTTGCCGCTAATTCGTCAATCACTTCTTCAGCTTGGCGTACAGTACGAACAAATGGGATCATGACTTCAACATTTTCTAAACCCATATCATTACGAACACGTTTGACTGCTTCACACTCAAGGGAGAAGCAGCGACGGAAATCGTCAGAAACATAACGACCCGCACCACGGAATCCTAGCATTGGGTTCTCTTCATCTGGCTCATAACGATCGCCCCCTACTAAGTTGGCATATTCGTTAGATTTAAAGTCAGATAAACGAACAATAACGCGTTTAGGCCAGAATGCCGCTGCTAATGTTGCAATCCCTTCCGTTAGTTTACTGATGTAATACTCAACTGGAGATTCATAGCCCGCCATCATTTCATTGATTTCGGCTTTCAGTGCTTCAGTTTGGTCGTCATACTCTAATAATGCACGAGGATGCACACCAATCATGCGGTTAATAATAAATTCTAAACGCGCAAGACCGACACCATCATTTGGTAGGCCAGCAAAATCGAATGCACGATCAGGATTGCCGACGTTCATCATAATTTTGAGCCCTAATTCAGGCATATTATCGATTGCGGAGCTTTGAATAGAAAAATCCAGTTTGCCATCGTAAACAAATCCTGTATCACCTTCAGCACAAGAAACGGTTACAACTTCTCCTTCAGCAATACATTCTGTTGCATCACCACAACCTACAACAGCTGGAATACCCAATTCACGGGCAATAATTGCAGCGTGACATGTTCTACCTCCACGGTTAGTTACAATCGCAGAGGCTTTTTTCATGATAGGTTCCCAATCTGGGTCTGTCATGTCAGTAACCAGCACATCACCCGCTTCAATTCTATCCATCTCACTTAAGTTATGAATAACTTTAACGGCACCTGTACCAATACGATGACCAATAGCACGACCTTCAATAATAACAGAGCCACTTTCATTTAACTGATAGCGCTCCATAACTTGTTGGTTAGAACGAACTGTTTCTGGACGTGCCTGAACAATGTATAAACGGCCATTATGTCCATCTTTAGCCCATTCGATATCCATTGGACGACCATAGTGACGTTCAATCAATACAGCTTGTTTAGCCAGCTCTTGAACTTCATGATCAGTCAAAGAGAAACGATTGCGCAGTGACTCTGGTGTATCTTCGATACGAACTTGTTTACCATGTTCAACGCTATCCGCGTAAACCATTTGGATCTTTTTAGAGCCAAGATTACGACGAACAATAGAAGGTAAACCTTTTGCTAAAGTTGGCTTGTGTACATAGAACTCATCTGGGTTAACAGCCCCCTGTACTACCATTTCACCTAAACCATAAGCTGATGTAATAAAGACAACTTGATCAAAGCCAGATTCAGTATCGATAGTAAACATCACACCTGAAGAAGCAAGATCAGAACGCACCATACGTTGAACACCCGCAGATAATGCAACACCACGATGATCATAACCTTGATGAACACGATAAGAGATTGCTCGATCGTTAAATAACGAGGCAAATACATGTTTGATTGCAACGAGTATGGCATCAATACCTTGAACGTTTAAAAACGTCTCTTGTTGACCTGCAAAAGAAGCATCAGGCATATCTTCTGCAGTCGCAGATGAACGAACGGCAAATGAAGCTTCAGATTCACCTTCACTTAATGTGAGATAAGCATCGCGAATATCTTTTTCAAACTGAGGCGTAAAAGGTGTATCAATTACCCACTGGCGAATTTGATTACCTGCTTGAGCCAGTTGATTAACATCATCAACATCAACGCTATCAAGCAATTCATAAATACGCTGATTGATACCGCTCTGTTCCAGAAAATCATTAAACGCTTGCGCTGTGGTAGCAAACCCATTAGGAACAGAAACACCCAGTTCCGCTAGGTTTGTGATCATTTCACCGAGGGAAGCATTTTTCCCACCAACACGATCAACGTCATTCATACCTAATTGGTTATACCAAAGCACATTGCACGGGGTGAGGCTATTGCTGGACATTGAGAACAATCCTTTTTTAAACAATTATGAGAGAGAGAAAAAAAGAAAAACCCGCTGTCAAAACGACAACTGAAATAAGCGTATCACAATGTGATGCTGAATATAGAAAGGTGAATCGATCAACCAGAAAACTTTATTTTTTTATCCTTTATAATCACTAAAAATGCTTTAGATAATATTGTTTGATTTGCTAATTCAGCTAAAAAAAGGTGAGCGTTATGATATTAAGCTTGAATTCTATTAATTGTGATAATAATGAACCCATTGATAGAACAGTCTTTTTTATCTCTGATGGTACAGCGATTACGGCAGAGGTATTAGGCCATGCGGTACTTTCTCAATTTCCATTAAAAATGAAAAGTTATACATTACCTTTTGTTTCTACTGTGGAAAGAGCTGAAGAAATAAAACAGAAAATCTCTGAAATTTATAAAAAGAGTGGCGTTAAGCCCCTTGTTTTTTATTCTATTATCAGTCCTGAAGTTAAACAGATAATAAATAGCAGTGAAGGTTTTTGTCAGGATATTGTGCAATCTCTCGTAATACCACTTGAAAAAGAAGTAGGGATCCAGGCATCGCCAAAATTAAATAAAACTCATGGACTGACTGAAAAAAATCTTAGTAAATACGATGCTCGTATTGCCGCCATCGAATACACTCTTTCCCATGATGATGGCATATCATTACGTAATCTCGATCAAGCACAAGTGATCTTAATTGGTGTTTCTCGTTGCGGGAAAACCCCCACCAGCCTCTATTTAGCAATGCAATTTGGTATTCAAGCAGCTAACTATCCATTTACTGCGGATGATATGGATTTCTTAAAACTCCCCGCAGAACTAAAAGAATATCAGCATAAATTATTTGGCTTAACCATTGCGCCAGAACGTCTTGCCGCTATTCGTGGTGAACGCCGCGAAAATAGCCGTTATGCCTCTATTCGTCAATGCAGAATTGAATTGTCCGAAGTAGAAGCACTTTTTAGAAAAAACAATATCCCTTATCTCAACACCACGAATTATTCTGTTGAAGAAATTTCAACCAAGGTAATTGATTCTATGGGATTAGCAAGAAGAATGTTTTAACCCTTTATGGCGACTTTTTTATTCGTTTTTCTCTGTGAACGCTGTTGAAATTAGCTGAATTTCGTTTATTGTGATCTTAATCACTGGGTAGACTTACCCTGTATATTTATTGAGATGAATTATGTTAAAGACAGACGAACTACGGACTAAGGCTTTAGACAGTCTGGTAACACCAGAAACCTTAGCAAAAGAGTTCCCCATTTCTGATGAGATAATCCAAAATATCACATCAGCACGTAAACGCATTGAAGCGATCCTTACCGGAGAAGACAAGCGACTATTAGTGATTGTAGGGCCTTGCTCTATTCATGATCCTAAAGCTGCCAAAGAGTACGCCACTAAGCTTAATCAGCTAAAAGAACGCTATCATGACCGCTTAGAAATCGTCATGAGAACCTACTTTGAAAAGCCACGTACGGTCATTGGCTGGAAAGGTTTAATCTCTGATCCTTACCTCGATAACTCTTGCAACGTCAACGAAGGTATTCGCCTTGCAAGAAAGCTATTAATTGAAATAAATGCGTTAGGTTTACCCACTGCAACTGAATTTCTCGATATGGTCACAGGCCAATATATTGCAGATTTAATTAGTTGGGGCGCCATTGGTGCTAGAACGACTGAAAGCCAAGTTCATCGCGAAATGGCTTCTGCGCTTTCTTGCCCTGTTGGCTTTAAAAATGGCACTGATGGTAATACCCGTATTGCGATTGATGCTATCCGTGCCTCTCGTGTTGGTCACACCTTCTTATCGCCAGATAAAAATGGCCGTATGACAATTTACCAAACCAGTGGTAATCCTTATGGTCATATTATTCTGCGTGGAGGTAAAAAACCGAATTATCACGCAAGCGATATCGCTGATGCGGTTGATGCACTAAAACAAGTGGATTTACCAGAGCATCTTATTATCGATTTTAGCCATGGTAACTGTGAAAAAATTCATCGTCGTCAATTAGAAGTAGCCAGAAATGTTGGTCAACAAATTAAAGATGGCTCACAAGCGATTGTTGGCGTGATGGCTGAAAGTTTTTTACAAGAAGGTTCACAAAAAGTGATACAAGATAAACCGCTTAATTACGGACAATCTATCACCGATCCTTGTTTAAGCTGGAATGACACAGAACAACTTCTTGAATTATTAGCACAAGCCGTTGAAAGTCGATTTCAATAAGCTAAATACTAATAAATAGCAAAAAGGAGAGCCTCTGCTCTCCTTTTTTATTGTGTCATTCACACAAAAAAATTGTGTTAACGCAATAATTCACCTTGAGATTGAATAATACTTTGATACCAATAAAAACTTTTTTTACGTTTTCTTTCTAATGAGCCTTTTCCTTGATCATCTCTATCCACATAAATAAAACCATAACGTTTAGACATCTCGGCTTTTGACGCACTCACTAAATCAATCGGTCCCCAACTGGTGTATCCCATTACATCAATACCATCTTCAATCGCTTCACCAATTTGCACCAGATGGTCATTGATGTATTGAATACGGTAATCATCATTGATTTCACCTTCTGGCGTAACTTTATCAATCGCACCAAGCCCATTTTCCACAACAAATAAAGGTCTTTGATAGCGATCCCACAATAGATTAAGCACGATGCGAATACCTTTAGGATCGATTTGCCATCCCCATTCAGAGCTTTCTAAATAAGGATTTGGCACCATACTGAGAATATTCCCTCGCTTCATCTCATATTCTTCTTTATCTGCTGTAATACAACCCGTCATGTAATAACTAAATGACACAAAGTCTACAGTTTGCTTGAGATCCTGACGGTCTTCATCCGTTATCACAACATCAATATGATTATCTTTAAAATAACGCAGCATATAAGAAGGATATTGACCACGACATTGCACATCACCAAAAAATAGCCATTTACGATTTTCGTTCATAGCTTCCCAAACATCATCTGGCTTGCACGTTAATGGATAAACTAAGCCTCCCAATAACATATTGCCGATTTTTGCATCTGGAATAATTTGATGACACGCTTTAACTACCCTGGCACTGGCAACTAACTGATGATGTATGGCTTGATAAATTTCTGATTGCGTTCTTTCACCCGCTAATCCAACTCCCGTCATTGGCGCATGTAATGACATGTTAATTTCATTAAAGGTGAGCCAAAGTTTGACTTTATTTTTATAACGCTGAAAAACACTACGGGCATAATGCTCAAAGAATTCGATAGTTTTACGATTTCCCCAACCACCATATTCTGTTACCAGATGATAAGGCATTTCATAATGAGATAAAGTTATAATTGGCTGAATATTGTATTTAGCCATTTCATCAAATACACGATCATAAAATGCCAGCCCCTCTTCATTAGGCTCAGATTCATTTCCCAATGGAAATATACGACTCCACGCAATAGAGGTTCTTAAACAGGTAAATCCCATTTCGGCAAAAAGTGAGATATCTTTTTCATATTGATGATAAAAATCGATGGCAATATCTTTGATACAAAAACCATTTCTTGTTCTTTCAACCACAGAACCAAAAATACCTTGTGGTTGAACATCTGAAGTACTTAATCCTTTACCCGCAGTTAAATAAGCGCCTTCAACTTGATTAGCGGCGACAGCACCACCCCATAAAAATGTATTAGGAAATTTTTTCATTGTTAACTCCTTATTTGTAATTAACGCTGATAAGCGCTGAACCTGAACTCATCGATTTATTTAATTCCAATCCAGTAATTGAACTGTAATCATCGGTATTACTCACAATAACGGGGGTTGTTAAATCGTAACCAGCCTCAAGAATTTTTTTACGATCAAAGGTGAGTAATAAGTCGCCAGTTTTAAATTTATCCCCTACTTTAACTTTCGGTGAAAAATACATTCCATCTAACTTAACGGTATCAATTCCAACATGAATAAATAACTCGATACCCTTCTCACTTAATAAGCCCAAGGCATGACCCGTTTTAAAAAATGACGCAACTTCACCATCAAAAGGCGCATAAACCTCACCAATACTTGGAATAATGGCTACGCCATCGCCTAATAAACCACTAGCAAAGGTTTCATCTGGTGTGTTTTTTAATAAGATCACCACACCTGATAACGGTGAAAAAATAGTTTCTTGCGTTGGATTTTTCCCAGCGCTATTAAATGGCGTTGCTGGTAATTGAATAGAAGATCTAGACTCTGCGTTATTTTCCTTTTTCAACCCAAATAAGCACGTTGCTATACACGCAAAAACAAATGAAATTAACGAGCCAATAATGGCACCCCAGACGGTGCTATCAATTCCCGTTGCAGGAATAATTTGTGTGAAAGTGAAAATATTTACCAGACCAAACGAAAACGTAAGTGTGTTGCTATAACCGACAATCGCCCCACCAATTCCGCCCCCAATACAAGCAAAAATAAAAGGTCGACGCAGAGGTAAAGTCACTCCATACACCGCGGGCTCAGTAATGCCAAAGATACCCGCTGTTACCGATGAACCAGCCATAATACGTAATTTAGTATCACGAGTTGCCCAGAAAACCCCAAGTGTTGCGCCCACTTGTCCTGCAATTGCGGGTAATAATAGAGGTACAAGCGCATCTTGACCCAATACACTCAGATTATTAATACTAATCGGTATAATGCCCCAATGTAGACCAAAAATAACGCACACTTGCCAAATTGCCCCCATAATCGCACCGGCCACAACAGGTGTTACGTTATAAACAGCTTGGAAACCGTCTGCAATCAGCAAACTTATCCATGTTGCTAAAGGCCCTATAACTAAAAAAGTCAGCGGAACAATAATTAATAGACACAATAACGGAGAAATAAAATTTTTCATGGATGAAGGCAAAATAGTGTTTAATTTTTTTTCTAATAAACAGCTCACCCACGCAGCAAAAATAATAGGAATAACCGACGCACTGTAATTAATAAATGTGACTGGAATACCTAAAAAGTATTCCGTGGTTTGTTGTTGAAATGCCGCAAGCATTAACGGATGCACTAATGCACCACCAATCGCCATAGTTAAAAATGGATTTCCTCCAAATTTATTTCCCGCGGTATAGCCTAAAACAAGCGGGAAAAAATAGAATAGTGAATCACTTGCAGCAAATAGGATCTGATAAGTTCCACTTGAGGCTGACAACCAATTTAAAGTGACGACTAATGATAATAGCCCTTTTAAAATCCCCGACGCGGCCATGATCCCTAATACTGGGGTGAAAATACTGGAAACAATATCTATAAAATGGCTAAAGATATTATCCTTACGTTTTTTCTTTTTGTTATTACTGCTATTTTCACTTTGAGTATTTCTATTTTGTACTTCACCGATAAGAGCAATAATCGCTTTATAAACCTCACTAACATGATTACCAATAACAACCTGAAATTGCCCTCCACTTTCAACGACTGTAATAATGCCTGTGTTCTGCTTTAACACTTCAGCATTGGCTTTAGTGTCATCTTCCAGTTTAAAACGCAAACGTGTTGCACAATGTATAACACTGGCGATATTGCCTTTTCCACCTACATTATCAATGATCTGTTCTGCTAATGTTCGGTATTCCATACTCAATTCCTTTATGACTTAAATAATGAAATGCTTAACCACCAATGAATATGTAAAAAAAAACCTGACTACCCCCATTAATAAATGAGAGTAAATCAGGTTTTGCCTACCGAATATCGGTAGTAACAATCCATCACATTTTAATTTAATATTTTTATATCAACACAATATACCTTAACAATTAATCGTGTCGTTTCTTTCTTATCCGTTCAATATGGATCACTAAAAACATACGCTCTTCATCCGTTAACTCGCGCTGATATTTATTCAGTAAAAACTGACTTATTTTTTCTGCACAGCACCAAGAAAGCGGATAATTTTCTTTGATAACAATATGCATAGAAATATCATCATTAGGCACTGTGTCTCGACTCATCATTCTGTGGGTAAAAAACTTCAAATGCGTAACAAATCTTTGGTAATCTAAAGTATCTTCTTGATATTCAATATTAAAATGATACTTAACAATATTCATGACTTCATGCATGATAGTCATGGTTTCCATCACAGCTGGCATATCACCCGTTAATTGCGCATTAACAAAGTGAAGAGCGATAAATCCCGCTTCATCAACCGGTAATGTTACTTGTAACTCTTGTTCAATCAGCTTTAATCCTTCTAATCCAAGTCGATACTCTTTAGGATATAAACGCTGAATTTCCCACATCATAGTATTTGAAATAGCCAAGCCTTTTTTCTGTCTTTCAATAGCATAATTGCAGTGATCTGTTAACGCGATATAAATATTTTCATTAAGCTCTCCTAATTGGCAGCGAGCAACAGAAATAATACTATCGCAGACTTTCATGACAGAAATTGGAATGTGGCTTAATAACTCACTTAACCGAGAAATAAGTTCGTTGCTACGTAACTCAAATATTTTCTCAATTTTATCTTGTTCAACGTCTTCATTTACTTTCTTTTGAAACGCCAATCCCCTTCCCATAACAACGAGCTCTTGGTTATTTTCACTTAAGGCAATGACCACATTGTTATTTAATATTTTTGCGATCTTCATTTTATTTCCCCAAAAATGAAAAAACCCGATAGTCCCATGACAATTCATGGTCTTATCAGGTTTTGCCTACCAATATCATTGGCAGTAACAATCCAGTAAACTCGCTTTTACTGTAAACAAATCCGAACCGTTATTCAAATCACAAATTTTAAAAGTGTGAGTTTCACATCATTTTTATGCCTCAAAAAGTTTTTTTCATTAGATTTATTTCTCAATTAAACCATTTTATTTATTATTGATTAATTTATTCATTTTTTAATTTTATTTCTTATCTATAAGAGTAAAAATTTTAATCTAACACCACATTCAATCTATTATTTATAAATAATAAAATATGTCCAATTTATTATTATCATATGAACTTGATCACACTTATTAATACTAATCATAAATAGTGTATTTTTTTATTATATTTGGTGCTAACGTTATCGATGTTGGATTGTTACTGTTAAAAACAGGCGAAACCTACGTAAGATAAATAGAACAAGCATAATGCCATTTATGTCTTGTCTCATTTCTCTAGCGTAGGTTTTTTTTTGCTTATTAAAAAGACCATTCTATGGGGATTATTATGAAAAAATGGCTTATAGCATTAATTTTAGCAATAAGTACAACAACCAGTTTTGCTGCAGAAACAGCTATGGATGTTAAAGAAGATGACGGTATCACTATCTATTTTGCTCGTCATGGCAAAACGTTGCTAAATACTTTTGATAGAGTTCAAGGTTGGGTAGATTCGCCATTAACAGAAGATGGTATTCGTGTTGCTCGTTATTTAGGTGAGGGTTTAAAAGGGATCCCTTTTGATAATTTTTATTCTAGCGACGCTGGACGTCAACGTGAAACAATGAGCGTAATATTAAAACAAGCGGGTATCGAGAATTATAAATTAAATGAACTTAATGGATTACGCGAAGCTTTCTTTGGTGGATTTGAAGGCGGATATAATAAAGATATGGCGGATGCAGGTGCAAAACAATTAGGCCTTAAAGATGGCGCGGCTTTATTTGCTCAAATGAAAGCTGGCACCATCACTGCAGAGAAAAACCAAAACGCGTTAGCCGCAGCTGATCCTAAAAAAATGACAGAGAATTATCAGCAAGTAAAGGAACGGACTCAAGCTGCACTTCAGACCATTGTTAAAAATGCCCAAGAACGTGGTGATAAAAATATTCTGGCAATTTCATCGGGCATTGCAATGCAAATTATGATCTCTGATTTAACTAATGATATTGCAAAAAATAAACCACTCTCTAATGCCGCTATTGTTAAAATTATTTATAAAGATGGCCAATATACTGTAACTGAAATTGGCACATTAAAATATGTCGAGTTAGGAAAACAGTCTTTAGATAAAAAATAAAATTAATATCTAATCATTCAATGTAGTTATTAAATATAGTTATTCAATATGGTTATTCAGGCGAAATATTTTCGCTTGAGTAACTACGCCTATACCTCGGGGAATATTATGAAAATAAAGATGATAAGTATCATCATACTTTTATTAATTAATCCAATAAAAGCATTAGCTGAAACAGCAGAAAATAATATCAAAGAAACTACTTTTATTAATAATGTATTTGAAGATCCTTTATTTAGCCAATCTACTATGTCGCTATCATTAAAAAATTATTGGAAATACTTAAAAGAAGAGGATACAGGTAAAACCCGTGTCCATAATGCATGGGGACAAGGCGTTGGGCTTGATTTTAAATCTGGTTATTTCGCTGATATTATCGGCTTTGACGTTGCTTATTACGGGGCGGTTAAATTGGGTGCGAGTGATTATTTTAATTCTCGTGGCGTTTTGTATAATCGCGGTGAAGGGAATAATAAAAACAATGCCGAAGGTTACTCTAAATTTGGTCAACGTAATATAAAATTACAATATCAACTTGCTGATATTAATTTTAGTACCCGTTGGGGTTGGCAGACAATAAAAAATTTTGGTGTAATTTCTAATTCAACACGTTTATCACCAACTACTTATTCAGGTTGGACTGGAGCGATCAATTATGGTGCACTAACATTACGAGGTGCTTATATTGAAAACTCCATGGATCGTAATTCACCTGATAAAAAACAATTTCAAACCAATAGTGGCAAATATATTAATCATATCGCTAGTGGTGATTTATTGTGGAAAAGTAACAATCTAAATATACAATATGGATATGGTGAAAGCGATAATTACCTACGCCGAAATATCTTATTTTTAAATATAAAGCCTATAAAAGAGCTAAATATAGGTACACAAATTTATGCAACTCAGGCCTTAGATAAATATAAAATAATGCCTGCGAATAAACGTGACTTTGATAATAATGCTTGGCATTTTGCCATAGATGGTAAATGGCAGGCGGATAATTGGAGCACTAAATGGGGATTAGGTTATACCAATGCAGATAAATCCAATGAAGTGGGTTTTTATCCTCGAGCAATGAGTAAAAACTCACGAGGTACGTTTACTTCAATGGCGTTTGCTGGAAATGATTATATGCGTGATGGTGAAATTGTACTTTCAACGATGACTGATTATAACCTAACTCCTGAGCTAGCCATTGGGATTGCAAGTAATATTGCTCAATTTAACTATCGAGGTAATCATATTCGCACAGGTGAAATTAATACATTCAGCCGTTGGGTTCCGACTAATTCAAAACTCAAAAATCTCACTGTTTGGGCAATGTTTGGGCCTGGTTGGTCTTATCAAATGAAAGGTAAAACCCCTGTTCTAACTGAGGGTAAATATCATCACGCCAATACGCTCTCGTCAGAAGTTATCATCGAATATAAATTTAATTTATTTTAATTATTATGTCTCATCATTTTGGTGAGACATATTCCCTCTTCCCTATCGCATATTTAACGCTTAATCACGATAGCATTATAAAAAAACACCTTTTATCATTCAGGTTATTAATCCTTTGTGTGATTTTTCTTCAGTTTCTCTTTCACATCGCCCAAATGATTCACAATATGACTTAAATTTACGTTTTCACGTTAAAAAAAGCTTGTCTAAACACTTTTGTTAACGATAATGATTATCATAATGATAACGCTTATTACTCTTAGTGTATTATGAATAAAAAAGCTAATAATTTGGAGAGTTCTTTAATCAGACAGAACTCTCATTCTTCAATAATTCAATCTATTAATAGCGTTGAATTATTAGGCAAAGATGGCGTGGTTTACATTCAACATAACGGAGAGTTGTATCAACTACGTCAAACAAAAGCAGGAAAACTGATCCTGACTAAATAATCTTTTTTGACAATAACGTGCAAGCCACCTATCGACTCAGCTAGGCAGCCAGCTAAATAACTCCATATACAAGGACTTTTTATGGATATTTATGGTATGTGTATGCTGAAAAAACATTTCAAATATTCAGGTATAGCAACAGCACTTTGTCTGTTGTATTCCCCTATTGCCTCTGCACATCTTGAAAATATAGGAACGGACGCTCTTACTGTTATTGGCTATAACGACGATCGATCCTCAGATTTTCACTCTGTTATTGATGCTTCTTCAGCTAAAACACAAACCGCTTCAACTGCGGGAGAAATATTAAAAGATGTTGCTGGTGTAACGTTATCAGGAACAGGTATCACGAATGGCGCAAATATTCTGATGCGAGGATACGATCAAAAAGGCGTCAAGATCCTCGTTGATGGTATTTATCAACCACTAGAAAACACCATAAATAATTTAGGTGGTGTCTTTCTTGATCCTGCTTTAATTAAACGTGTTGATGTAAAACACGGCTCTGCATCCACTTTGCATGGTGCTGGTGCTATGGGGGGAGTTGTCGCGTTTAATACTCTTGATCCTCAATCTATATTAAGTACGGATAAAAAATTAGGCGCAAAACTATTTAGCTCAGTTTCATCAGCAGATCGCCATTTTTCTTATGGTGGCATTATTGCAGCAAGACACGATATTGCAGAAGGCTTATTTGCGTATAGCCAACGTCAACGTGGTCCTATTCGTCTTGCTAATGGTGATAAATTAGAAAATCACGAGCATATTAAAAATTTCTTTGCAAAAGCCTATTTTTATCCAACTGAAAATCAAACGCTTATTATTTCAGCTCGCCATTATGATAATTCAGGTGAACAACGAGAAGTTTTGCATCGAATGGGTGGATTTGGCAAGAATGAAAGTAACCAGATGCAGCGCGATACTCAGCAAAAAAATTATGCGCTCACTCACCACTATGCTTCTGATACAAACTCATGGTTAGATTTAACCACTTATCTTTACTATTCACAGTTTGATATTAACCAAACTTTTTTAACGGATACTAAATTAACAACGTCAGATTTAAAAAAAAATATCCAAGGTAAAATAGGTAAATACGAAGCACGTACACAATCAACTTACGGGCTTAAATTTGAAGATAATGCCAGTATCAATTGGTTTGACACATTCAATCAATCTGTGATTATTGGTACAGAAGCTTATCAGCAGAAAATGCAATCAAATGAAGAAGCAAAAAACTTTCCTTTAGCGAAAATGAATTATATCGCAGGTTGGTTGCAAAGTTCTCTCAGTACACCATCACTCCCTCTCACACTCACAACGGGTATACGTTATCACTATTACAAAAATATACCTGGTGAAGGACTTGATCCTTTCTTCAGTAAATTTTCGGCTAAAACATTACAAGCAGAAAAACATACATCGAGTTATCGAGGAACAACTGAAAATATCACGTTAGCATTCACACCAACACGTTGGTTACAACTTTATTCTACCTATTCAACTGCGTTTCGCGCGCCAACTTTAAATGAAATGTTTAATGATTCATTCCATTTTAAAGCGGGTTTTTTTAATGCGCATTGGGTGCCTAATCCAAACTTAAAACCTGAAAGAAATAGCACTTGGGAATATGGCGCTGATTTCTCATTTAAACAGCTTTTATCACAACAAGATAAACTCATTTTAAAAGCAGCTTATTTTGATACTAAATCAAAGGATTACATTACTTATGGTCCTTGGCATTCAAGTTCATTTGCGGGTAAATTAAATCTCCAAGCATTTAATATTCCCGAAGCAATGATTGAAGGTATTGATCTTAGTCTGCGTTATTCACACCCATTAATTTCTCTAGGTTTAAGTTATAACCGTACTCATACCCTTGAGTTAACCACACATGAAACCATTTCGCCTGTTCGCCCTGAAATACTGACGACCTTTATTCAACTTCCTGTTACTAAAACCCCATTCTCATTAGGGTGGTCAGGAAAATTCGCTAGTGCTACTGCCAATAAAGGTACACATCGAGGACAAGCGCCTCATGTAAAAGGCAAAACCACAAATCGAATGCAAGAACTTATTACCCAATATCCGGGCTATGGTATTCACGATTTTTCAATTAGTTATCAATCTCAAAACAATAAAGATATTCAAGCCGCGTTAGTGCTCGCCAATGCGTTTAATCGAGAATATTTCTCAGCATTAGGTGTGCCACAAGAAGGTCGAAATATCAAAATGTCCATCAGTTATCGCTGGTAGATGAGGAGCAATAATCTACATAACAAAGGGCTGTATTTAACAGCCCATTAAATAACGGAGATCCATCTACATGTCTCAGTCATCCCTATTGATTAAATTCAGTTTGCTGGCAATTGCAGTTTCTTCTGCTTGTGTATCTGCACAAGAGAAGACGCAAACTAATGAGAAGAAAAAAACAGAAGTGCTTACAGTTTATGCGACGGGTAATGAGCGTGATAGCTTTACATTACCGATGATGTCAACAGTTATAAAAAATAACAATGCGTTGTCAGAAACAGCAGGAAGTGCTTCTGAATTACTTCGCCATGTGCCTGGCATTTCAATTTCAGGCGCAGGTCGTACTAATGGTGAAACCATCAGTATGCGTGGATACAGTAAAAATGGAATACTGACACTTGTAGATGGCGTTCGCCAAGGAACAGACACCGGTCATATCGACAGTATTTTTGTTGATCCTCTGCTTATAAAACAAGTTGAAGTTATTCGTGGTCCTTCTGCTCTTTTATACGGTAGCGGTGCCCTTGGCGGTGTTATCGCTTACGATACGGTTGATGCAAGCGATCTACTTTCAAAAAACGAACAAGGCGGCGTACGTGTTACAGGTCTTGGTAATACAGCACAACATAGCCAAGGTCTTGGTGTAACAGCTTTTGGCCGACATGATAACCTTGATGGACTCGTTGCATTATCAGCCCGTGATAAAGGTGATACTCGTTACGGTGGGGGTTATCGCGCTCAAAATGACGAAACCATTATTAATCTCCTTTCTAAAGGACGCTGGTTAATTGATGATAGCAACACATTAAGTGGGCAATTCCGCTATTACCATAACAATACAAATCAACCTAAAAATCCTCAAGTTGCCAGTGACCCAACATCTGCAAACGTAGAAACTGATCGCACCACGACACAAAAAGATGTTCAGTTAACCTATCAATTTGATCCTTCAGATTCACAATGGATTAATTTGAAAACACAGGCTTATTACAGTGAAGTTGATATCAATGCCAAAACGATACAAAAAGGATTTGAAGGTCGAGAGCAAAAAACCTATGGCGTAAAACTGGAAAACCGCTCACAAGTGGGTACGTACAGCTTTGCATCACATGGCTTTACTTATGGTGGCGAGGTTTATAAACAAAAACAATCACCAAGCCAAAATGCAGAAAGCTTCCCACAAGCCGATATCCGTTTTATGTCCGGTTGGGTACAAGATGAAGTCACTTTACGTGATTTACCTGTCTTCCTAATTTTAGGAACACGTTTTGACAAATATAAGAGCCAAAACGATCGTTATGATGATATTACCGCAGACAAATGGTCATCAAAAGGTGCAATAAGTATTACACCTACCGACTGGTCAATGCTTTATACCTCTTACTCACAAGCATTTAGAGCACCAACTTTAGGTGAGATGTATAACGATGCGAAACATTTTGATGCACCTTTCCCTGGAGCACCAACAAACTATTGGCGCCCAAATCCTAATTTAAAGCCTGAAACCAATTCAACCACTGAATATGGATTCGGTTTTCAATTCGACGACTTATTATCTAATAATGATAATCTGAAAATTAAAGCTGCCCATTTCAATACTCGCGCAAAAGATTATATTGATGCAGATGTTGCTATTTTTCAGGGATATACACAGTCAACAAATATTCCAAGAGCAACTATCTGGGGATGGGATGTTTCGATGAGCTATCAATCAAAATTCTTTAATTGGGATTTAGCTTATAACCATACCAAAGGAAAAGATAATGCGACAAATGCCTCAATTACCTCAATTGAGCCAGATACATTAACCAGTCGCTTTGATGTTCCTGTACCAAGTACCGATTTTTCTGTGGGTTGGGTCGGTCAATTTACCAAAAAAACGGACTTTACCAAACATGACCGTTTTAATCGCCCAACCAATCGCCAACAAGCAGGTTATGGCGTTAATGATTTCTACCTTCGTTATGAAGGTAATGCCTCATTAAAAGGATTAACAACCTCATTTGTACTGAGTAACGCATTTGATAAAACTTATTACTCTTCTGCAGGTATTCCTCAAGAAGGTCGAAATGCAAAAGTACTTGTAAGTTATCAGTGGTAATTAACAATAAAATCAACGATATAATAGGAGTTTCTGTGAATAAACCTCTTTATGAGAGCTACCTGCAAGCTAAAGCGGACAAAAAAGCTTCATATGCACGAGATCTCGCTACTTACTTAAATGTCAGTGAAGCCGAACTCACTCATGCCCGTGTAGGACACGATGCAAAGCGTCTACGCAATGATGTACAAGAATTATTAAAAGCATTGAGTAAAGTAGGTGAAGTCAAAGCGATTACTCGTAATGATATTGCCGTTCATGAACACCTTGGTGAATACACAAATGCCCGTTTTAACGATCACGCAGGGTTAATCTTAAATCCGCGTGCAATGGATTTACGCTTTTTCTTCGCTTATTGGTCAAGTATTTTTGCACTTACCGAAGAAACATCAAAAGGAACGCGTTATAGCATTCAATTCTTTGATATGCATGGTGATGCATTACATAAAGTCTATGCAACAGATAACACGAATATGGATGAATGGAATGCACTTATTCAAGCATTTTTATCTGAAGAAAACCCCGTTCTAGATATCACTCCTGTTGAACCATACTCAAACACGCCTGTTAGTAATGAATTAGCGGAACAACTTGAACAACAATGGCGTTCAATGACTGACGTTCACCAATTCTTCAAATTACTAAAAGAAAATAACTTAAGTCGTCAACAAGCATTCAAAGCGGTTCCTGATGACCTTGCTTATCAAGTTGATAACAACGCGCTGAAAACCTTATTAGAGCTCGCTAAAGAAGCGCAAAACGAGATCATGATATTTGTCGGTAGCCGTGGCTGTGTACAAATTTTTACAGGCCAAATTGATCGTCTAGTACCGCATCAATTTGAAAATAGTGAGCAAGTTTGGATCAACGTTTTCAATCCTGCTTTTACACTTCATTTAATTGAAAGTGAAATTGCAGAGAGTTGGGTAACACGTAAACCAACTCAAGATGGGTTTGTTACCAGCCTTGAAATCTTTGATAACAAGGGACAGCAAATTGCTCAACTCTACGGACAACGCACTGAAGGTACTGCTGAGCAACTACAATGGCGTGAACAAGTGAATACCCTCACTAAAATCGCCTAATCGGAGAATGATTTAATGAAAAAATGGCTTCTTTTGATCCTGTGTAGCGTCATGTCGTTCATTAGCTCTGCCAATGAACGTATCGTAACCATTGGTGGTGATATCACAGAGATTGTTTTCGCATTAGGTGCAGGCGAGCAGATTATTGCAAGAGACAGCACCAGTTTAGTTCCTGAACAAGTGAAAACACTTCCTGATGTGGGTTATATGCGAATGCTAAACCCAGAAGGAATTTTATCTGTCAAACCAACGTTGATCATTACCAGTGAACTCGCTCGCCCTTCTTTAGCATTACGTCGTATTAAAGAGGCTGGAGTTGCTGTTAAAACGATTACAGGTACACATTCATTAGAAGCCATTAATGAAAAAATAGACACCATTGCGACGGTTTTAAATAAAGAACAAGAAGGCAATCAACTAAAAGAGAAACTCGCCCTCTCTATTAAGCAAATTTCAACCACTCCTATCAATAAGAAAGTCATTTATATCATGAGTCATGGTGGTGTTGTTCCAATGGCTGCGGGTCAAAATACAGCTGCGGATACCATTATTTCACTGGTCGGCGGTAAAAACGCCATGCAAGGGTTTACAAGCTATCGCCCACTTTCTCAAGAAGGTGTTATTGCAAGCCAACCTGATATTTTGCTAGTAACCAAAGAAGGTATTAAAGGTATTGGCGGAATTGAAAAACTATGGGAGTTACCTGGCATAAAATACACACCAGCGGGTAAAAACAAGCATTATGTTGTTGTTGATGACATGGGATTATTAGGCTTTACCCTTTCAACACCAGAAGTCATGCATCAAATTCGTCAAGCGTTGGAGCAATAATGTCTCGTTTTCGTTCACCGTGGATGAGTATTTTAGTTTTACTCTTTTTACTCACTACGGTTACATTAATTTCTGTGAATAGCGGTGCATTAGCCCTTTCGTTTCATACATTATGGAATAGCTCTTTTGATGATATGGAATGGCAAATTTGGCTAGATATCCGTCTACCTCGCGTATTATTAGCCATTCTTGTTGGAGGAGCTTTAGCAATATCGGGCACAATAATGCAGGGATTATTTAGAAACTCATTAGCTGATCCTGGTTTACTTGGTATTAGTAGCGGTGCAGCACTAATGGTTGCCATTGTGATTATTCTACCGTTCTCTTTTTCGCCAGCCTTTGCATTTTACAGTCATATTGTTGCCGCCTTTATTGGCGGTTTAATTGTGGCAATGATTATCTTCTCATTGCATCAATTAAGTGATGGTAATTTAGCGCGGTTATTGCTTGCCGGTATTGCTATCAATGCGCTATGTATGTCTTTTATTGGTGTATTAAGTTACATCAGTACCGACCAACAGTTACGTCAATTCTCACTTTGGATGATGGGTTCATTAAGCCAGATTGACTGGAAAACTTTATCTATTGCAACCATTGTGATCATTTCTGTCAGCATTTTGGCATGTTGGCAAAGCCATAAATTAAACCTATTACAACTTGGTGATGAAGAAGCGCATTACTTAGGGCTAAATGTGAGAAGAACCAAGTTTATTTTGTTACTTCTTAGCGCTATTTTAATTGGCTGTGCTGTCGCACTGAGTGGTGTTATTGGATTTATTGGACTTGTTGTTCCGCACCTTATTCGTATGCGCATTGGGAGTAATCATGTATGGCTATTACCTGCCACTATTTTAGGTGGTGCGACACTATTACTCGCTGCTGACACATTATCACGAACATTGGTATCTCCAGCAGAAATCCCTGTGGGGCTCATTACAGGATTAATTGGTGGTCCTTATTTCCTTTGGCTGATCTTACGACAACCCGCAGGAAGAATGTCATGATTGAAAAACAAAACACGCCATTACTTTATGGAAATAATTTAACTTACCGAATCGGCAATAAGACCATTATTGATGATGTGTCGCTTTCGTTTAATGCTGGGGAATTAGTTACCATTATTGGCCCTAATGGCGCAGGAAAATCATCGCTATTACGCTTATTAACAGGCTATACAACACCAACACAAGGTCAATGTTATTTTAAACAAAAAAACTATTCACAATGGAATAGCCAGCAATTAGCGCAAAACCGTGCTGTTATGCGACAAAATAGTCAGCTTTCATTTTCATTTTCAGTCGAAGAAGTGGTTGCTATGGGAAGAACACCTCATGGGCAGCAACATAAAAAAATGGCAATTGAAACCGCACTACTCCAAACAGACTGTTTAAAATTTAAAGATAGAGACTATCGTCAATTATCGGGAGGAGAACAACAGCGAGTACAACTTGCTAGAGTGTTAGCGCAATTATGGCACCCTACACCACAAGAAGCCGTATTGTTCCTTGATGAACCAACCTCCGCACTTGATCTTTACCACCAGCAACACAGCTTACGTTTATTAAAAAAATTGGCAAAAACACAAAATCTTATGGTGTGTTGTGTTTTGCATGATCTTAATTTAGCGTCTCTTTATGCTGATAGAATTTTATTACTGCATCAAGGAAAGTTAGTTTGTGAAGGTACACCACACAGCGTACTCACAACAGAAAATATACAAAAATGGTATGGCGCAGATGTGAGTGTTAACACTCATCCAGAACATTTATATCCTCAAGTTTTTCTACGCCCCTAAAAAGAGCACTACCTGAATTTTTATTACCAAGCCACCTTTTAGCATTACTTTCTAATAGGTGGCTTAGTTAATTTATTATCAATAAACTTATCAATTGAAAATAAAATGGTGAAGGTAATATCACATTAATTGATTAATAAATCTTATTTTAATTTTTCGATACTCAGTCAAATAAATTGAATTTCAAATACACCTTAATCAATGATTAGCTTGCGTTTCACACCAAAAAGCATAACAGAGCGACAAATAAAAGGTATAACAGAACTATTAAGTTAAAAAAATAAATCAATAAATTCAACAAAGTAAAAGTCATACAAAATATCATTTTTAATCAGAAATATTCAGTAAACTGAACTTTACTTAAACTACATAAGTCACACCTATCGTTGTGATAATGATTATCAATCACGAAAAGCACTTTTTGCCTACCTGTTATTTTCCCCATGCTTAAAATAGGTTATAAATAACATACGTTACTATTCTATTTACTTGGGCACTGTGTCCCCACCATTTTTGTGGGAGGTTTTATGGCTGAAAATGTCGTTAATGATATTCTGAAATGGTTAGAAACCCAGTTACAACGTAACGAAGGTATAAAAATCGATACGATTGCAAATAAAAGTGGCTACTCTAAGTGGCACTTGCAACGCATTTTTAAAGATTTTAAAGGCTGCACATTAGGCGAATATGTTCGTAAACGTCGCTTATTAGAAGCTGCTAAATCATTACAAGAAAAAGATATGTCTATTTTAGATATCGCTTTAATGTATGGTTTTAGCTCTCAAGCAACATTTACACGTATCTTTAAAAAGCATTTCAATACTACACCCGCTAAATTTAGAGAAAATGGCAAAATGCCAGACACTCATTGCTTTATGTCATGTGAAAATCACTAATCAATTTCACATCACATTATTCTTCATGAAAAAACCAGCTTTTTAGCTGGTTTTTATGCTTATTGTTTATCGTTTTCTAACGTTGATAAAAATTACGCTATCGCTGTCACAAGCCATTCTTGAAGCTCGTTAAGCTCTATTTTATTATTAGGATATCGCTGAATGAGTTGCTCAATAAGCGCTTTTAGAGACTCAGGTGTGTAACGTTGCCCTACCAACATCTCTGATAATGCTTCTAATGGCGCAGGATCTAAACTGTCTGTATATATTTGACTTCTAATAACGTTGCCACGCTCAATATCAAAATGCAGCTCAACGCCCCCCCATTTAAAACGATTATCTAAAAGATGTGAAAATGCAGGTGCTTGTCCAAAATTCCATTCCCAACTACTTTGTTTAGTGAAAGTTTCTTCAAAACCGGGTAAATCAGGTAATTTTTGCGGTGAAATAATCTCTGCTTCTACTCGTTCACCATAGTATTCAAAAAAGCTTTCAGTGATAGTTTCACAAAGTTTTTCATGGGTAATATTAGGTTTAAGCTCGATCAAATTAGCCACTCGAGAGCGAACAGAAGTGATACCTTTAGCTTGAAGTTTTTTCGGATCTGGATTGAGGTAATTAGCTAGTCTAGATAAGTTAGCATTTATTAATAATGTACCATGATGAAAACCACGATCTTTAGTCTCTTTATAGGCTGATCCAGAAACCTTTCTTTCACCATCATCTTGAGGAACCACCAAATCGTTACGTCCTGATGCCGTAGCATTAATGCCTGCTTTTAACAATCCATCAAGAATAATTTGAGTTGAAATTGTTTTATTATATTCTGGCTTTCCTGCCATAAAGGTAAAACAGGTATTGCCAAGATCATGGAAAACAGACCCACCACCACTTGAACGGCGAGCTAATTTCACACCATCTTCATCCATTTTACGGGTATTACACTCTTTCCATGGATTCTGTGCTCGACCAATAACTACCGTATTATCGTTACGCCAAAGAAAAAGTACTCGTTGATCAGCGGGCATTTGTCTAAAAATACACTCTTCAACAGCAAGGTTAAACCAAGGATCATAAGACTCGGAAATTAACAGACGCAATTTGCCTGACATAAGGAATACCTATATGAAGAAAATAAGGTATAAGATACCATAACTCTCAATATATTAGGCTGTTAAATGGCACGAAACTACAATCGGCGAGCCTGCCAAAATGTCTTTTTCCAATAGACATTATCAAGGGATGAACGAGTTACCCCTTTGCTAGTTGATGCATGAATAAATGTATTATCAGTATCATAAATACCGACATGAAGCCCATTTTCACCACCGCCCGTTTTGAAGAAAACCAAATCACCAGGCATTAAATCACTTTTACTGATTTGTGTACCATATTTGGTTTGATCAATGGTCATTCGAGGAAGTTTTATATCAAAACGATCACTGTAAGTTTTATACACGAAGCCTGAACAATCAATACCAGAAGGCGTCATTCCACCATAGCTGTAAGGCGTACCATACCATTGCTCAAGTTGCGATTTTAATTGCACTATCACCATGATGGGATCGGAAAGTTGTGTTTTTAAGGGAGGCGCTGGTGGAATACGCTTAGACGGACTAGATGAACACCCAGCCAGCAGAATAATACAGAGTAAGAAAGGATAAAAAACGGACTTTCTCATTGCATCCACCATTGTTATTACCATAGATTTTAAAATCTATCTGCTTTTTTAAGCAAAAACAAGTTATTGAAGATGAATGAGTGATGATTGGTAGAATAAATCGCACAATTAACAACAGGGATCAGAAAATAAATTCTGCAATCATTAAGTTAATGTGATTGTGCTTCTTTCGTTTTTTGGCTTATTAACCACACTCCGACCATGATAAATGCTACACCCGCTGTTTTTGTCCATGATGGTGTTTCTTGAAACCAAGGCAATATCACTGCAAGAATATAAACAAACACATAACTCAAGCTGATCAGCGGATAGGCTTTATTTAAAGGAATGGTACGTAAAGTGAATAGCCAGCAAACCATAGAAAGAACATAACCGACAAGGCCAGCAAACACGATAGCGAGTGGCGTTACATTGGCCCACAACCATGAAAAATCAACCCACTGTTTTTCTAGCTGTAAAGCTGGTAATTCAGACATACCAAACTTTAGCAACAATTGAGCCGCCGTCACTAATAATGCGCTTCCAATTGCCCATAGATAGCCTTTCATGCTTGTATACTCATCAATATAATACCAATCATAATTGACGCGATACCAATCCAATGTTTTACATTAACGGGCTCTTTATAAACAAACTGGCCAATTAATGTCACCACAATAAAGTTAATACTTAACATAGGATAAGCAATACTAAGAGGCAGAATTTGTAATAATCGTAACCAAAACAACATCCCCAAACCAAGCATTGCGATGGCAATAAAAAGCCAGAAAATCGTTTTTCTGGCTTTTGTTAATGAGTCACTTTGCCAGCTAACCACCGCTTGCTTTTGACAAACTTGCCCTATGCAGGTCAAAAAGCTCACGATCAGCAATAAAACAAATGACATTAATTACGCTTCTCATAAGTTAAAATAGCAACTCGATGGTTTGTCACCAGCTCTTCAGGTCTTGGTAATTGTGCTAGTTTCTTAGGATCTTTAAAGGTAATAACAACTGAAACATTCCCTTCTTTTCTTGCTTCTTCTAACCACTGAGCAAAATTATCAGGCTTAATTAATTTATGCTGAGAATCAGGGTACTCTTCAACACCGTAAGTTAATTCGCCTGTTCTTTCATAAAGGTAAATATCGCTACGCTGTAATTCCCACGCTAATCCCGCGCCGATACCAACACTATTGCTCACAATGTATTTGCTTGCGTTTAATGTCTCTATATTTTGGCGAATAAATTCTTGAGGTAACTTTCCATCTACGCTGCTATTTGGTATTGCCTGACCGATACATAAGCTAACGCCTAGCGAACAAGACGCCGCCCATAACCAGTGTTTTCCATTAAGTGTAGAGCAAAGATAACCAATAATGCCCCATAATGAAAATGCCACTATAGCTAATACCCATTTAGACCATTCATATGGCATATATATAGGTTTTGAAGAAGCGAGTTGGATAATTAAAATAGCGATAACAACAGCAACACCAATAAAGATATTGATATAACCATTTATACGCAGCGCTTTCATTCTAAATTTGCGTGCACAATCTACGCCATATTTCGCCATTAGCATTGCTAGCGGCGCCATAAACGGCAGCATATACGTCGGTAGCTTACCTTTCGCAATACTAAAAAATAAGAATGGAACGACAAACCAGCATAATAAGAAAAATAATTCAGGACGCTTACGTCTTTTCTTCCATGCGCTAGTTAATGCTCCAGGCAATAGACCAAGCCACGGTATAACGCCGAGTAATACAACAGGAATGTAGTACCAAAATGGAGAACTATGTTGAGCATCTTCACCCGAAAAACGCTGAATATGTTCAACCCAGAAGAAGTAGTGCCAATAATCTGGCTCTGCCTTAGCAATAGCCAATGCCCACGGCAAACTAATTAATGCTGCACTAAATACGGCAAGTAAGCCATAGAGCAACATTTGCGTAAATTGTTTTTGATACAGCGTGATAGGTATCATAACAATGACCGGAATAGCTAACGCTAAAAATCCTTTGGTCATAAATGCCATACCACATGCAAGCCCTAATGTTATCCACGCCAATATTCGTGTTTTTACTGTGGTAGCTTTAAGCGCCCAAAAACAGCAAACCATACTTGCGGTAACCCAAAGTGCCAACATAGGATCTAATACACTGTAAGTACCTACGCTAAACACTAAGAACATGGATAAATAGATTAAACTAGAAACAAAGGCAACTTGGCGGTTACGCCACATCATTCTTGCCAATAAATAGACAAGTAATGTGCTTAAGAGAATAGAAATAACTGAGCCAAAACGTACAGCAAAATTGGTGTGGCCAAAAATTAATTGGCTAACATTATTGATCCAATAACCTGCTACGGGCTTCTCAAAATAGCGAATATCGAGCATATGAGGAACAATCCAGTTCCCGCTCACCACCATTTCACGGCTAATTTCCGCATAACGGGTTTCATCTGGTTGCCATAATAATCGGCTGTTCAATGGAAATAAGTAGGTAAGAACAAAAAAAAGAGCCAAGAGGATGGCCCCGATTTTACTCGCCCGGTTATTCAACATAGTTTCGTTAGACCTCTTGTTGGCACCCTAACCAGCCTTCTCGACCTGGAAAGTCAGATCGAACAACTTTACCCATCGGAAGCGTTTCTTTATCTAGTGGTAATAAATCGCTTAACGGACAGAATTCGATGCCTTCATTTGCAATCATTGCCAGTAACTGCTCAAATTGAGCGGCTTTTGACATTCCTTCAACTTCGGTATGGATAGTATAAACAGGTATTCCACTGTCTTTTTTGATTTCATCAATAATAAATTGATTAAAATCTTCATCCTTTACCTTTGTACCAACAACTTCATCATAAGTTGGTAATGTTACTGGAATTTGCACCGTACCGATAGAACCATTTTCTAAAATGGGCCTAAAAGGATGCGTTCCTCGACAATCGCTATTGTAATCGAATTGAAAAGTTTCTTTCACTGTTAATACGCGTTCATCTGCTCGCCATCCAGCAACTGCCGAACATTTTACAGGGTTTTCAAGTGCTTTTTCCAGTGCTTCAACACCTAAACGAACTTGTTGCATTAATTCTTCTGTTGACCAGCGCCCGACTTTTGCTTGCCAGCCTTGATGATCCCATGAATGCAATCCAACTTCATGTCCCGCATCTTGGGTTTCTTTCATCAAATAACCTAAATTTTTAGCAATTTTTTTACCCGGCCATGCTGTTCCTGCTAATAAAATATCTAAGCCGTACAGTGATGCAGCATTAGATCTCAGCATTTTCCATAAAAATTTAGGCTTTAAAAGGCGCCATAAATGGCGCCCCATATTATCTGGACCTACACTAAAGAAGAAGCTGGCATGAATGTTATGTCTGGCAAATACATCCAGCAGTTGTGGAATACCTTGTTTCGTTCCTTGATAAGTATCCACATCAACTCTCAAACCAACTTTCTTCATTATTTATTCCTATTTAGTGCCTAATTCTTCAACTGCGCCACGTAAGAAGAAATCTAATGTTTCTTCTACTGTTTGGCGAGTTTCAATACTTGGTTTCCAATCCAATAAACGCTCTGCGTTTTTAATGCTTGGCTTACGGTGTTCAACATCTTGGTAGCCTTTACCATAGTAACTGCTACTTTCAATTTTCTTGAAGCCTGCAAATGGAGGGAAGTGACCACGTAACTCATGTTTTTCAAAGCAATCTAACAGCATTTCTGCTAATTCGCGAATACTTGCTTCGTTAGTTGGATTACCGATATTGATAATTTGGCCGTCACATTTGTTATCACGGTTTTCAATAATACGGAATAAAGCTTCAATACCGTCATTAATATCAGTGAAACAACGTTTTTGCTCACCACCATCAACCAATTTAATTGGAGAACCTTCAACCAAGTTCAGAATTAATTGTGTGATTGCACGAGAGCTACCAATACGTGCTGAATTTAAGTTATCTAAACGAGGTCCCATCCAGTTAAATGGACGGAATAACGTAAATTTAAGACCTTCTTTGGCACCATAAGCCCAAATAACTCGGTCTAATAACTGTTTAGATACAGAGTAAATCCAACGTTGTTTATTAATTGGACCAACAATCAGACGTGAATTATCTTCGTCAAACTCTTTATCATCACACATACCATAAACTTCTGATGTGGATGGGAAAATAATACGCTTATTATATTTAACACAATAACGTACAATTTTTAAGTTTTCTTCAAAGTCTAATTCAAATACACGTAATGGATTACGGGTATATTCAATTGGTGTTGCAATAGCCACTAATGGCAGAATAACGTCACATTTTTTAATGTGGTATTCAATCCATTCTGTATGAATGCTCACATCACCTTCAATAAA
Organism: Proteus genomosp. 6; assembly: GCF_040139785.1. Classification (NCBI taxonomy): domain Bacteria; kingdom Pseudomonadati; phylum Pseudomonadota; class Gammaproteobacteria; order Enterobacterales; family Morganellaceae; genus Proteus; species Proteus genomosp. 6. Next base: position 214,339 of record NZ_JBEEVJ010000004.1, read on the forward strand.
GTGGAAACGTGGATTACCAATAAAGCGCTCAATTGCAGAAGAACCGATATCCATACCATAAATATCATAGTTATCATCTTTCAATAGACGCTCTGTTAAATGGTTACCAATAAAGCCATTCACACCTAAAATCAGAACACGTTTACGACGTTTTACTTGTGCCGTTGCTTTGGGTCCAACACGAACATCAGTCACAATGCCCATTTCTGCCGCTAAACGACTTCCTTGAACATAAAGACCATTTTCACTTTGGCCAGTAACAACTTCGATTGCACCTTTCGCACACGCAATCACTAAAGGTTCTGTTGAAATGACAGTACCAGGACGTTTGCCTTGATTATCAGCAATAGCGCGTGAACGCCAGATAATCATTTTGCGTTCACCTAAGAAAGTGAATGCACCTGGGTATGGTTCTGTAACAGCACGTACTAAGTTGTGGACTGTTTTTGCATCTGCATTCCAGTCGATTAAACCATCATCAGCGCAACGACGGCCAAAATAAGTTGCTTGGCTTTCATCTTGTGCAGTTGTTGAATAATCACCTGATGCAATATGTGGCAACGCTCTAGAAAGTAACTTATCAGCAGCTTCTCTTACTTTTTCATGTAAAATCAGAGAAGTATCATTATCTGCAATAGTGACTTTTTCTTGAGCAACGATATCACCTGCATCAGCTTTCGCTGTCATTTTATGCAGAGTAACACCCGTTTCTGTTTCACCGTTCACAATCGCCCAATTAATTGGTGCGCGGCCACGATATTTTGGTAATAAAGAACCGTGTAAATTAAACGCGCCTTTTGGTGCCAAATTCAGGATCTCATCACTTAACATGTGACGATAATAGAAAGAAAAAATGACATCAGGTTTCATTTCACGAATACGTTCAATCCACAATGGGTGATTGACATTTTCAGGTGCAAATACTGTCAATCCCATTTCTGCACTCACACGAGCAACAGATGAGAAGAAATGATTTTCATTAGGATCGTCAGTGTGGGTAAATACAGCCTGAATATCATAACCTGCTTTTTCAAGTGCTTTCAAACCAACACAGCCAATATCGTGATAGGCAAATACTATTGCTTTCATTAGTCTTTTTCCTGATCTTCGTTGGGTTTATTAATACCAACCACTTTTTGGATAAAATACCGAGGACGCGCTCTTACATCATTATAAATTCGGCCTATATACTCACCTAATAAGCCCATTGCAACGAACTGCGCACCGATAAACATAAATAAGATTGCAAAAAGTGTGAATACACCTTCAGCAGCCCACATTGCACCGAAAATAATACGTAAAATAATCAACAGTAAGGCTAAGACAAAGCCAGATACAGCGATCACACTGCCGACAATGCTTAATAAACGTAATGGTGCCGTGGTTAAACAAGTTAATAGGTCGTACATTAAATTAATCAGCTTTAAAAAACTGTATTTTGAATCGCCATATTCACGCTCTGCGTGAGCAACATCAATTTCAATAGTACGACGAGCGAATGTGTTCGCCAGAATTGGAATAAATGTACTTCTTTCGTGACACTGTAACATCGCTTCAACAATATGGCGACGATAAGCACGCAACATACAACCGTAGTCTCCCATAGAGCGACCCGTTGCTTTAGTGATCATTGAGTTGATCATTTTTGAAGCGGTTTTACGAAACCATGAATCTTGGCGGTTACGACGACGAGTTCCGACAACGTCATACCCTTCTTCAGCAGTCGCGACAAGTCTTGGGATCTCTTCAGGTGGATTTTGTAAATCAGCATCCAATGTGATCACTAAATCACCATCAGCCTGATTAAAACCAGCCATAATTGCGGAGTGTTGGCCGTAATTACGGTTTAAAATAATTGCAATAACGTGATTTTCTTCAATGGCAGCCGCTTCTTCTAACATCTTAGCTGAATTGTCGCTACTACCATCATCAACAAGGATCAGTTCATATTCTTGTTCTAATTGTTTACAGCTTTTAATTGTACGCTCTAAAAGCTGAGGAAGGCTCTCTTCCTCGTTATAAACGGGGATTACAACCGATACTTTCTTGATTTCATCAAATGTTGACACTTAAATATGCTCCGAAAGAATTTCATTGATCGCATCTACAACGCGAATAACATCTTCATTACTCATATCAGGAAACAGCGGCAGCGAGCATAACGTTGCAGAGTTCCATTCTGATTGAGGAAGGGATAAAGAAGGATAGCGCTCACGATAATATTTTTGGGTGTGCGCTGCGCGGAAATGAAGCCCTGTACCAATATCTTTTTGCTTCAATTTCTCCATAAAAGCATCACGATCGATACCACAGGCATTTTTATCAACTCTCACCATAAACAGGTGATTTGCATGTAAATGTGAATATTCAGGGACACTCAACATTTCTAATGGAGAATCTTTGAGTTTTTCACGATACAGTGCAACCAACTCAGCACGTTTAGCATTCATTTCATCTAAACGCCCTAATTGCACCACAGCAATCGCTGCATGAATATCAGATAAGTTGTATTTATAGCCAGGTTCAACAACTTCTGCTTGAGGTTTACGACCTTGAATTTGTCTATCAAAGGCATCTACCCCTAAACCGTGGAATTTTAAGCAACGTACTCTATTGGCTAATTCGTCATTATCAGTAACAACTAATCCGCCTTCTGCACAAGTTACATTTTTAATCGCGTGAAAAGAGAAAATAGAGGTTCCTTTTTCACCAATCCATTCATTTTTATAGCGAGTACCAATAGCATGCGCTGCATCTTCAATAAGAGGAATGCCTGCATCTTGTGCAACTTTTCTTAATGCATCAAGATCGCAAGGTGCACCCGCATAATGAACCGGAATAATTGCTTTCGTTCTAGGTGTAATTGCTTTTTTGACGTCTTCTGCACTCACCATCAAAGTATCACGGTCAACATCAATCATCACTGGCTCTGCACCAAGTAATGTGATGATGTTCATCGTCGAAACCCAAGTTTGTGATGGTGTGATAACTTCATCACCAGCGCCAATTCCCATCGCCATTAAAACAACATGCATACCCGCAGTGGCAGAGCAAATTGCGATAGCATGTTTGCTACCAAATTTTTCACAAAAATCTTGCTCTAATTGATGATTTTGAGGGCCTGTTGTAATCCAACCTGAACGCAGTACATCCTCAACGGCTTTGATTTCTTCATCGCCAATCGCAGGGCGAGAGAAAGGAAGGAAGTGACTCATAAAAATGTAGCCTAGTTAATGAATGAATAAAAAACAATTATATACAAACTATTGTTCACCGACATCCGTCTTATTAAGAAAACATTAAAAAATCCTTAATAATTACTTGGGGATAAGCTTAACAATAGTCATATTATTGCAAAACCCGCCAATCAATATGATCAACATCATTGATGCACTTGATATTTGAATTAAATGTAGTTGATAATAATTTTTCGTCCAATAAGAGTGCAGATGCGCCAGAATTAACCAAATATCCATTTTTTATGAGCCAAACTCTGCCTGCTTTTTGATAAGAATGATTCAAATTATGTGTACTCATAATAACGGCACCACCTTGTTGGCAAAATTTATCAACCCATTTATCCAAAATTGCCAACTGTACGACATCTAAATTATTCGTTGGTTCATCAAGTAATATTAATTTTCCTTTTAAATCATAACTTGACCATAATTGGATAAATGCACCAACAATTCTAACCCTTTGCCATTCGCCTCCTGATAAATGATGAATGTTTTTTGACAATAATTTGTCAATTTTAAAATCATTTAACAGCATATTTAATTGCTGAACATCCATTTTCGACAATTTATGATATAGCGAGAGATAATGAAAAACAGGCATAAATGACAAAGCTTCCAATTGTTGTATAACAATGCTCTGCATTCTAGAAAGATCATCATATTTATAATGTCTTATTGAAGTTTCGTTTAGAATGATTTCACCATTAAATGGAAGCTCTCCTGCGATTGCCATTAAAAGTGTGCTCTTTCCCGCGCCATTTGCGCCAATTAAGTGAACACGTTCGCCATAATTTACTTGTTCTGTAAATGCGTTAAGTCGATTATTAACACTTAAATTCTCAAGTTTAAGTAACGCCATATTACAAACGCCCCATCTCTTTTGTTGCCAATAACCAGATAAATAAAGGCGCACCAAGCGTTGCTGTAATCACTCCTATCGGAACTTCTGCACCATTTAAAATCAAGCGAGATAGCAGATCAGCAAGCAATAATAATCCGCCACCAGCAAGCGCGCACGCGGGTAATAACGTTTTATAATGGGTTATTCCACATAGTCTTAATAAATGCGGTACAACAAGCCCTACAAAGCTTATAGCGCCCGCTAAAGCAACGCTCAGCCCTATCAATAACCCAACGGCTAAAATAAACCAATTTCGCCATTGATTAACGGATATACCTAATTGCTTTGCTCTGAATGAACCCAAAGATAAATAATTAAGAACATCAGCTTGTAGAATAAGAATTAAGACAATAGGGATAAGAGTCCAAAATAAGATTTGATGACGCCAATCAATGCCACTAAAACTCCCCATCAACCAATACATTAATTGTCTTAAATCCAAAGCTGAACTGAAATAAACCAGCCAAGTCATTATCGCGCTTGCCATAACACCTAATGCCACACCAATTAATAGTAACTGAGCATTAGACAGTTTTCTTATGCGAGTAAAAAACATTAATAAGAGAGTGATCCCTAATGCACCGAGTATCGCCGCACTACTTATTAACCAAGGACTTAAACCAATTTGTAAAACAATGATTAATACAACACACACTCCCGCACCACTGCTTACTCCTAGTAATCCTGGCTCTGCGAGTGGATTTTGGAATAGTGCCTGCATAATAGCGCCTGCAATTGCTAGGCTGGCACCAACAGTCACTACTGCAAGTATTCTTGGTAAACGGATCTGCCAAACAAATAAATGGGCTTCATCTGTTAACCATTGATGTGGAAATAACGTAATCTCACCAACAGAGAGGGAAAAAACAAACAAGAAACATAATACTAATGTCATTAGAAACAGCTTTTTTCTGTCGTCAATGCGTTGTCTTTTAGTAAATTTAATCAGAGGATTTATTTCTTTTTCTTTATTCATTTCATTCCCTATCCATGCAACAACGGCTCTTACTGTTTTTATTTATAAAATAATTTTTTAGCAACATAACATGTTCGTATTCAATGATGAAAAACTAAATTTAGAACATGTAAGCCAGTCTCTAATAATGGAGAAAAAACTGGAATTAACTATCACAGTGTTGATATAGGCAAGAGATGAAAAGAAAGAGTCAAAATAAGAAATGAGAATAAAAAGAAAGATAACGAAAAAATAAAAACCTTCCATCCAAATAGAAATATCCATTCAGACTATATCGATAAATATAAACATCCTAATGCGTTTATCATCAAAATTAAATACAGACAATAATGATAAAAAAACGGCTTTCAAAGAAAGCCGTTTTGGATGTTTTTTAAATCTTATTCTTTTAGTGTTGCGCTCTCAACCCGGCTTTTTAACTTTTGTCCTGGGCGGAAAGTAACAACACGGCGAGCTGTAATAGGAATGTCTTCCCCAGTTTTCGGATTACGACCTGGGCGCTGATTTTTATCACGCAGGTCAAAGTTTCCGAATCCAGACAGCTTCACCTGTTCTCCATTTTCAAGAGAACGACGCACTTCCTCAAAAAAGGATTCTACAAGGTCTTTTGCATCGCGTTTGCTAACACCAAGTTTTTCAAACAGATTTTCTGCCATTTCAGCTTTTGTAAGCGCCATAGGTCTAGTCCCTCAAGGATGCTTGGAATCGCTGTTTCAATGCTGCTACACAGTTACTCACTGTTGCAGCAATCTCATCTTCTTCCAGTGTATGCTCGATATCCTGCAAGATTATGCTAATAGCGAGGCTTTTATAGCCCTCTGCTACTCCCTTACCACAATACACGTCAAATAAGTTTATGCCAACTATTTGATTTCCGCCAACTTTCTTACATTCGGCTAAAATATCCTCTGCAGCAACATCATTCGGAACAACTACAGCGATATCTCTACGATTCGAAGGGTAACGAGAAATTGCTTTTGCTTGTGGTAAACTGCGATTTGCAATTGCATTCCAACGTATTTCGAATACTACCGTACGACCGTTTAAGTCAAGTTTACGTTCAAGCTCTGGATGAACAACGCCAATACAGCCAATATATTCATTTCTCAGATAAATCCCAGCACTTTGTCCCGGATGAAGTGCTGAATGATTAGCTGGTTTAAATGTAATTTCATCTAGCTGGCCTGTCAATTCCAGAATTGATTCAATATTACCTTTCAAATCAAAGAAATCAACAGTTTGCTTCTCTAAACCCCAATGTTCTTCATTACGGTTGCCCGCGATCACACCAGCTAACATAAGTTCCTGACGTATTCCATATTCTGCTTGATTATCAGGAACAAAACGCAGACCTGCTTCAAATAACCTAACTCTAGATTGTTGACGGTTCTGATTATATACAGTCGTAGTCAATAATCCGGTTAATAAAGACAGTCTCATTGCTGACATATCCGCTGAAATTGGATTAGGCAGAATTAATGCTTCTTCATTTGGATGTAGTAAAGATTGGATCTTAGGATCAACAAAACTATAAGTAATTGCTTCTTGGAAGCCGTTGTCTACTAGCATTGTTTTAACGCGTTTTAATGACAAGTTCGCTTCGCGATGATTAGTCATTACCAAATCAGCGCGTAATGGTACATCTGGAATATTGTTGTAACCATAAATACGAGCAACTTCTTCAATCAAATCTTCTTCGATTTGAACATCAAAACGCCAAGAAGGAACTGTTGCTAACCAGCCATCATTTTCAACAGAAACGTTGAAACCTAAGCGAGTTAATGAATCCAGAACTTGTGCATCATCAATTACGTGACCTAATAAACGGTCTAATTTTTTACGTGTTAATTTAACTGGTGCAATATTTGGTAAATGTGCTTTATTGGTTACATCAATCACTTCACCAACTTCACCACCGCAAATTTCTAACAGTAACTTAGTTGCGCGCTCAATTGCGTTGTATTGCAGCTCAAAATCAACACCACGCTCAAAACGATGAGAGGCATCAGTATGCAAGCCATAACGACGTGCACGGCCTGTGATGGATAATGGAGAGAAGAATGCACACTCTAAGAAAACATTTTTCGTTTCTTCATTAACACCTGATGATTCACCACCGAAAATACCAGCCATACCTAATGCTTGTTTTTCGTCAGCAATAACTAATACATCTTCTTTTAATGTAATTTCATTGCCATCAAGTAAAGTCAGTTTTTCACCTTCTTTACCCATACGAACAACAACAGCACCTTCAACGCGATCAAGATCGAACGCATGTAGCGGTTGCCCCATTTCAAGTAGGATTAAGTTGGTGATATCAACAATTGGGTCAATAGAGCGAATGCCTCCACGACGTAACTTTTCTTGCATCCATAAAGGTGTTTTTGCTTTCACATTCATATTAGTGAAAACACGACCTAAATAACGTGGACACGCTTCTGGCGCTTCAACACGCACAGGGAATGTTGCTGAAGAAGTTGCCGCAACAGGCGACATATCAGGTACTTGGCATTCCATTTTGTTGATAACAGCGATGTCACGAGCAACACCTAAAATACCTAAGCAATCCGCACGATTTGGTGTAATGCTAATTTCAATCGCATTATCATTTAATTTTAAGTATTCACGAATATCCATGCCAATAGGTGCATCAGCAGGTAATTCAATAATACCTTCATGATTTTCTGAAATAGCTAATTCAGAAAATGAGCACAGCATACCTTCAGAGGGTTCACCACGAAGTTTTGCTGCTTTAATTTTGAAGTCGCCTGGTAATACAGCGCCAACAGTTGCAACTGCAACTTTTAGGCCTTGGCGGCAATTAGGTGCGCCACAAACGATATCGAGTAATCTGTCACCGCCTACGTTAACTTTCGTTACACGCAATTTATCGGCATTAGGGTGTTGTCCACATTCAACAACTTCACCTACAAACACACCGTGAAAATCACCGGCAACAGCTTCAACGCCGTCAACTTCAAGGCCAGCCATTGTCAGTTGTTCAGAAAGCGCTTCGCTACTAATCGCTGGGTTTACCCACTCACGTAACCAAAGTTCACTGAATTTCATGAGATAATCCCACCTTATTTAAACTGTTTGAGGAAACGAAGATCATTTTCGAAGAATGAACGCAAATCGGTGACACCGTAACGTAACATAGTCAGACGTTCCATACCCATACCGAACGCAAAACCTGAATAAACTTCAGGATCGATACCTACATTACGTAATACATTTGGGTGAACCATACCGCAACCCAACACTTCTAACCATTTACCATTCTTACCCATTACATCGACCTCTGCTGAAGGCTCAGTGAATGGGAAATAAGAAGGACGGAAACGAATTTCCATATCTTCTTCAAAAAAGTTTTTTAGGAAATCATGTAGTGTTCCTTTTAAATTGGTAAAGCTAATGTCTTTATCAACAATTAAGCCTTCAATTTGGTGGAACATTGGTGTGTGAGTCTGATCGTAGTCATTGCGATATACGCGACCTGGTGCAATGATGCGAATAGGTGGCTGTTTATCTTGCATAGTACGAATTTGTACACCCGATGTTTGTGTACGCAGTAAACGCTTCGCATCAAACCAGAAAGTATCGTGGTCGGCTCTTGCTGGGTGATGTGCAGGAATATTCAACGCATCAAAGTTATGATAATCATCTTCGATTTCAGGGCCAGATTCTACAGAAAACCCTAATTCGCCAAAGAAAGTTTCAATACGTTCAATTGTACGAGTTACTGGGTGTAGACCACCGTTTTCAATACGGCGACCAGGCAAAGATACATCGATTTTCTCAGCAGATAAACGTTCGTTTAATAATGCTGATTCAAGATAATCTTTACGAGTATTCAGCGCTTGCTGAACCTCTTGTTTAGCCTGATTAATGACAGCCCCTGCAGCTGGACGATCTTCCGCGGGTAAGTCGCGCAGCGTGGACATCTGAAGCGTTAAATGACCTTTTTTCCCCAAGTATTCAACACGAACCGAATCCAGCGCAGCAACATCCTGTGCCTCTTCGATAGCTGCTTTAGCTTGAGCAACGAGTTCAGCGAGATGTGGCATCGTTTCCTCTTCCTTTGACCTGATGAGGTCTATTAGTTGTTATCAATGATGACGAATAAAATTGCCTTTTTGGTTTCTAACCCAGTATTGGGATCTGAAAACAAAAAAGCCTCCATATTGGAGGCTCAGGCGCTACTTTTCGTTTCTTTTCTTATGCGCAAAAGCCCCCTTGAATTAGGCGCTAAAGTAAAAAAAGAAACGGAAAAAAGCGATATTTAACATTGGTAATGTCTCTTAAAATATTAACTTATTGAATTTATATCATTAAGCCACAGATTTAGACAAAATAAAAGAGGGAGAAAACTCCCTCTTCCATTGCTTAATAAATAATTAAGCCAGAGCACCTTTCGCTTTTTCAACTAAAGCAGCGAATGCTACTTTGTCGAATACAGCGATGTCAGCCAGAATCTTACGGTCGATTTCAATGGATGCTTTTTTCAGACCATTGATGAAACGGCTATAAGACATACCGTTCTGACGAGCTGCTGCGTTGATACGCGCGATCCACAGCTGACGGAACTGACGTTTTTTCTGACGACGGTCACGGTACGCATATTGACCAGCTTTGATAACAGCCTGGAAAGCTACACGATATACACGAGAACGTGCACCGTAATAACCTTTAGCTTGCTTTAAAATTTTCTTGTGACGAGCACGGGCGATAACACCACGTTTAGCACGAGCCATATTAAACTCCTAAATGTCTATATTCTGTTAAAAAAGTGATACTTATGCGTATGGTAAGCAAGCTACGACCAGACCTAAATCTCCTTTAGAGACCATGCCTTTTGGACGTAAATGACGTTTACGCTTAGTTGACTTTTTAGTCAGAATGTGACGGAGGTTAGCATGCTTGCGCTTGAAGCCACCACCAGCAGTTTTTTTAAAGCGCTTAGCTGCGCCGCGTACTGTTTTAATCTTTGGCATTTCTATAATCCACTTCGCATTGTTAATAACATAAAATAATAAGGCGAATAGCAATCAGCCTTTAAAGGCTGACGCTATTACTTGAATTGCCCGACTATTTCTTCTTCGGCGCTAACACCATGATCATCTGACGCCCTTCAATCTTATTAGGGAAAGATTCAACAGCAGCCAGTTCATCCAAATCTTCACGGATACGGTTAAGCATTTCCATACCGATTTGTTGGTGTGCCATTTCACGACCACGGAAACGCAGTGTGACTTTGGCTTTATCGCCATCTTCAAGAAAACGAATCAGGTTGCGTAGTTTGACCTGATAGTCGCCTTCATCTGTACCAGGACGGAATTTAACTTCCTTAACCTGAATAACTTTTTGTTTCTTTTTCTGTTCTTTGAGAGTCTTACTTTTCTCATAGAGGAATTTGCCGTAGTCCATAATACGACAAACCGGCGGCTCGGCATTAGGACTAATTTCAACTAAATCAGCACCTGCTTCCTCGGCTTTCTCAAGAGCCTCTTTCAGACTAACAACTCCAATCTGTTCGCCATCTAAACCTGTTAAACGAACTTCATGAGCGCGAATCTCACCATTGATGCGATTCTGACGCGTTGATTGAATTCTTTTTCCGCCTTTAATACCTTATTCCTCCAACTGATGAAGACTTCTGCTTCTAATTTCTTGCAGAAGCTTTTCTTTAAATTCGTTAACGTCGATACTGCCAAGGTCTTTTCCTCGACGAGTACGAACCGCCACTTTGCCTGATTCAACTTCTTTATCTCCACAGACAAGCATGTACGGAACACGACGTAAAGTATGTTCACGAATTTTAAAGCCAATCTTCTCATTTCTCAAGTCTGCTTTTGCACGAATTCCGGCATCTTGCAATTCTTTGACGAGTTTTTGTACATAATCAGCCTGTCCATCCGTGATATTCATCACGACAACCTGCTGTGGTGCTAACCAAGTTGGGAAGAATCCTGCGTATTCTTCTGTCAGAATACCAATAAAACGTTCTAAGGATCCCAGCACTGCTCGGTGTAACATAACAGGTACTTTACGCTCGTTGTTTTCGGCAACATAAGATGCGCCTAAACGACCTGGTAGTGAGAAGTCTAATTGAACTGTACCACACTGCCATGCACGATCTAAACAATCGTAAAGTGTAAATTCTATTTTAGGGCCATAAAACGCCCCTTCGCCTGGCTGATATTCAAATTCAATATTGTTATCAGTTAAGGCTTTTGCTAAGTCTGCTTCAGCAACATCCCATAATGCATCTTCACCGATACGTTTTTCTGGGCGAGTAGACAGCTTAACAACGATTTTTTCAAATCCAAAAGTAGAATATACATCATAAATCAATTTGATGCAGTCATTTACTTCACTTAAAATCTGTTCTTCAGTACAGAAGATATGCGCATCGTCTTGTGTAAAGCCACGAACACGCATTAAACCATGCAATGCACCTGATGGTTCATTACGATGGCAACTACCGAATTCAGCCATACGTAATGGCAAATCACGGTAAGAACGTAAACCTTGTTTGAAGATTTGTACGTGACCTGGGCAGTTCATTGGTTTGATACAATATTCACGGTTCTCTGAAGATGTTGTGAACATGTTTTCTTTGTAGTTTTCCCAGTGACCTGTTTTTTCCCAAAGAACACGATCCATCATAAATGGACCTTTTACTTCTTGGTAATCATATTCTTTTAATTTACAACGTACAAATGTTTCTAACTCACGGAAAATAGTCCAGCCATCATTATGCCAGAAAGCCATACCCGGCGCTTCTTCTTGCATATGATATAAATCAAGCTGTTTACCAATTTTGCGGTGGTCACGTTTGGCCGCTTCTTCTAAGCGATCTAAGTAAGCTTTTAACTGTTTCTTATCAGCCCAAGCTGTACCATAAATGCGTTGTAGCATTTTATTATCGCTGTTACCGCGCCAATATGCACCTGCGATTTTCTGTAATTTGAAGTTATGACAGAAACGCATGTTTGGAACGTGTGGTCCACGGCACATATCAACATATTCTTGGTGATGATAAAGACCTGGTTGAGAATCTTGGCTAATATTTTCGTCAAGAATAGCAACTTTATAGTCTTCACCACGAGAAACAAATGTTTCACGAGCTTCAGCCCAGCTTACGCGTTTTTTAATAACGTCATAATCTGTTTTCGCCAACTCTAGCATGCGTTTTTCTAGAGTGTCTAAATCTTCCTGTGTTAGCGAATGGTCTAAATCGACATCGTAGTAGAATCCATTTTCAATAACAGGACCAATCGCCATTTTGGTGTGTGGCCATAATTGTTTAATTGCATGTCCCAATAAGTGGGCACAAGAGTGACGAATAATTTCAAGACCTTCATCATCTTTTGCGGTGATAATCGCCAGATTTGCATCATGTTCGATTAATTCACAAGCATCTACCAGCTCACCATTAACACGGCCTGCAATACATGCTTTCGCAAGTCCAGGGCCGATATCTGCAGCGACATCCATGACAGAAACTGCATTTTCAAATTGACGTTGGCTTCCGTCAGGAAGAGTAATAATTGGCATTTAAAATCCTTATTTACAGTGGTGACCCATACGCAAGATCACTTGTAAGCTTTTTATTTCATATATATTCAGTACGTTACGACAATTTCTCACTTTACCTCGCGAGGTTTGTACACAGTTATGTACACATATTTATTTTATAAATATCCATAGCATCACTGAGCCTTATCGTAACTCAGGGGGGATATTATCACAGACTATAAAGATTTATACATTTATCTCATCGGTAATTTTAACATCTCTTTTTTTAATACAGGGAGATAGATAGAATTTTTTCTTTAATTTGACTACCATAACGAGCAAGCGGAAACCGTGGCTTTTAAAATAACATTCTCTAGGGCGGACCAGAATCTTCATTGTTAATATATAAGGTGTGTAACGTGTTTTATCTAAAGCCCCGCTCTCGTAAATTAGTCTATGCTATTACCTTTGAAACTCTTGCGATTTTATTAAGCACTGTTTTACTAGCGATATTAAGCCAAAGCCAATCACATAATTCACTACCCGTTGCAATCGCTGTTTCTGTTATTGCCTTGATTTGGAATTATATTTTTAATTTTTTCTTTGAATTAATTGAATCAAAACTAAAAATCAAAAAGCGTACCGTTATGGTACGGCTTACTCATGCAATAAGTTTTGAATTAGGTCTGTTCTTCTTTACCATTCCACTTTATATGTGGTGGTATAACGTGGATTTTATCAAAGCAATTAGTATGGAAATCACGATATTAGTGTTCTTCTTTGTCTATACTTATTTATTTACACTCGCCTTCGATAAATTATGCCCTCGAGTTTATTCAACAGGAAATAAAGTGGTGTAATGGCTTAATCTTGTCGATACTCAGTAGGACTTTTATTAAAGTATTGGCGAAATGCCTGACTAAATGCAGAATGCGAGTCATATCCTACAACTAAAGCAATATTTTCAATATTTACTGATGTGTATTTTAATAATTCAGCGGCTTTGCTAAGTCGCTGTTGAGTGACATATTGCATCACAGATACTCCCACCTCTGCTTTCATTTTTCGTTGTAACGTACTCACTGACGTATTAAAAGCGCAAGCAATATCATATGTGGTTAATGGTGTATGTAATTTATTCACTAACCAAGCATCCAAACTATCGCGCCAACCTTTTTGTATTTTCATTTGAGCGAGTAATAAACGTGTGATCGTTGAATATTGATCTGGAGGTTGAGGATATTGATGTAGCCACTCTAATAAACCAATGGCTGCTGGTGATAACACAAATTGTCCACCTTTCTCACTTAATTGCCATTGAGACGTTGCAGGGAGTTCTAGAATAAGATTTTTATTATCTATATTGCCTGAAAAGGCATGATGAATAGTTGGAGGGATAATCAAACAGTTTTGATTGGAAATCAGAAAATCTTCTCGATTGAAATTAACTTCCATCGAACCCGAAAGCCCGAAAATAATCTGCCATAAATTATCATGCTGATGAGATACCGTCTCTTGTGTATAACATCGCAAATGCAATTGAGGTAATAACAAAAGACACTCCTTTATATCCATCCTGCTATTGAATAATTACTATATCAAAACTCAGCCGAACATCACTATTTAAGAGTGTCTTATCAAGATACTTATTTACGCTAAACGCGAGCCATTTGGTAAAGGTAAGTTAAACTCAGCCAATACAATTGCTCCTGTTTCATCAGGTGCCCCTGTAATTAAAACTTCAGATTTTATACCTGCAATGCGTTTAACTGGAAAATTACATACACATAAAATACGACGTCCCACAAGCTCTTCAGGTGTATAGTTTACCGTAATTTGAGCACTTGAACGCTTTATACCTAATTCGCCCAAATCAACTTCCATAACATAAGCAGGTTTATTCGCTTTTTTATTTATTTCTGCGCTAATAATCGTTCCTACTCTCATTTCTACTCGTAAAAAATCATCCCATTCAATTAAATCTGTCATTTTTTTACCAATCTATTGTGTTTATGGTTATATCACTATTACTGAATTATAGATTAACACGCATGATGCTGGCTCACCTGTGGTGAGACAATCATTCTCTATTGAGAAAGAGTCACTCACACTCTTTTTTCTCTATTTTCATCATTCTGAAATTTATCTACTTTTTAATAACCTTTTAAATAACCATATCAATTCATAAATTTGTTATGTATAAAAAGTATTCTTAAGAAATGTGTTTTTATTCCCCCCAGAGAATATTTATGATGAAAAAAATAACAGAGTGGACAACATTAGAAGGAAAACTTGTGCGTTTAGTGCCCCTAAGTATGGAACACTACTCAGAACTCTATGAACTAATTGAAAAAGATAGACCCGATGAGCTTTGGTATACCACCGTTCCTTCAGTAACAGAATTACAACGCGATATTGAGCATAAACTTCAGTTACAACAAAAAGGATTAATGTTGCCTTTTACCATTATTTCTAAAGCTAATAGCCGTGTGGTTGGCATAACAACCTTTATGAATATTGATAGCCAAACTCCAAGATTAGAAATTGGTTCAACGTGGTATACCAAAGAAGTACAAAGAACAGGAATAAACACTGAAGCTAAATATCTCTTACTTAAATATGCCTTAGAAGACTTGCAATGCATTGCTGTTGAATTTCGTACTCATATATTAAATCAAACTAGCCGTAGAGCGATTGAACGACTTGGTGCAAAACTGGATGGTATTTTACGTAATCATAGATTAACGACGACGGGACAAAAAAGAGATACTTGCGTTTATAGCATTACTGATTATGACTGGGGATCGGTAAAAATGCATTTAGAATGGCTTATGAAAAAATACTAATAAACATTAAGAATATTACGAGGAAAATAACTTTTATCTCGTTTAATTTGTTATCATAATTACTCCTTAATTACCTGTTATTGGGAGCTTTTATATTCCATGCACTCTGTTTACCAGTTTTTTCAGGCTATCGGTCTTGGTCTTATTTTGCTTTTGCCTTTAACTAATCCATTAACGACTGTTGCTCTTTGGCTTGGCCTTTCAGGCAATATGACAAAGGAACAACGTAATCAACAATCCTTAATGGCATGTGTGTATATTTTCCTTATTATGACCATCGCGTTCTATGCGGGACGGATCATAATGACAACCTTTGGTATTTCGATCCCCGGTCTTCGTATTGCAGGCGGAATGATAGTTGCCTTTATTGGCTTTAGTATGCTGTTTCCAAATACACCTAATGTCGATGATCCTATTTCAGACGATAACAATCCACATCGTAATCCCAAAGAACCTAATATTGCCTTTGTTCCTTTAGCAATGCCAAGTACAGCGGGTCCCGGAACAATTGCAATGATAATCAGTACGGCGGCTTCAATTCCCTCACGTACTGATATTGCACAATGGGTATTGTATATCGCCCCTGTGACAAGCTTCTTTTTAATTAGCGTTATTGTTTGGGTATCACTTCGTGGCTCCACCAGCATTATGAAGTATTTAGGCCACAGCGGTATTGACGCTATTTCTCGCGTAATGGGATTTTTATTAATCTGTATGGGCGTTCAGTTTATGATCAATGGCGTTCTTGAAATTATTGCTGATTTGCCTGCTTTATTAAAACAGGCTCAAGCCGCTGCTAATTTGCCAGATTAATTATCACCTGCATGGTAAGCCGCTCTCACTTTTGCTAAATAACGCGGCGCTTGAGAAGCTGGATGATTTTTTTCGACATAACGATAAAAATCATCCGCACTCATTGAATTAATTTTAGCGATGGCATTATCTCTATCTTTATCAAATGTTCTTAATAAAGCGCCTGCGCCATTTACATAAGCAAGGATAGTGGCGTAATAAAGAGTTTCAGGATCGGCAATACCAACAAGGTGACGCTCTCTTAATAATTGAATATAAGCTGTACCCAAATCGATATTAATGGCGGGATCTTTTAGTTGAGCCGTTGTTGGTTGCCCTGCCTTACCTCTATTTTGGTAAACATCTCTTCCCGCAGTTGATGCTTTAATTTGCATTAACCCAACTGCATTTGATTTGCTAATAACTTCAGGTCTAAAGTTTGATTCAACTTGGATAATCGCCTTAATTAATGTTTCATCAACATCGTAACGGCTTGATGCTTGCTGTATATGGTTATCAAAAGGTGTTGATTTCCATTGTGCCGTTGAAATTGAAGCATTATTAACGCGGTTCTCTACTGGTTTTTGGCTTAAGAATCGTGATGTTTCTTTTTGAACAGGTTGACGAACATGATCAGCACAACCAGCAAGAAGCAAAATTGCCAAAGAAAAGATGATGTTTACTTTCACGTTTTATCCTTTTGCATAAAGGGTTGTACGAAGATATATTTATATATCAATAATTTATAGATATATTATTCTATTTTCATTCAAAAATGCATGCTAAAATATGGCAAAACATGAGAAATAAATCAATCTATTACGACTTCTAGTGTGTGCGTTTTATCTCAAATTAGCTCTTCTATTATACTCTCCATACTATCCAAAAACTAACTAGATCCGAGATGAACCTCATGAAGCGAACCCAGAAAGAAAAAAAGATAATGGAATTATTTAAGCCTGAGAATCTTGCATGAGTAGCTGGTGAAATAGGCTCCCCTCCTTTTGAGGTTTCTGATGTAGCTTAATGCTTAAAGGATAGGATTCTTTTAACAAGAAAAAGATTCTCGAATCTACTTACAAAACACTAGATGGTGTTGTTAAGGATGGCTTATTAGAAAAGATATCCCGTTACGAGAGGCGACAAAACAAATACCGAGACTAAGTAATTCATCCTGATGTTCATTATGTCATTAGTCGTTATGGATTGCAGGGGGAATGCCATGTTGTGAAATATGAAAATAGCGGAGGAGATTTTATTGAAGGCGAATGTGTTAAGATTAATTAAATAACTGACTTTTTTTAGTATTCACTTAGAACAAAAAGCCTCCGTTAAGAGGCTTTCAAAACGATACTAGTTAATATTATATACGTTTGTTCATTACCACTTATCACGGTAATCAAATGCTACCTGGTAATCGTATTTATTTAGCTCAATTTTATGTTTAAGGTGCTTCTGCAGATAAGGAACCCACGCAGAAATAACATCAAAACCGCCGTTATTGATGATGTTTTCTGTCGGCTTAACGGTTTGTTCAATAACCGTATCATCATCACCCAGATCTGTTGAATATTCTTTTCCAATAAAGTCTTCCGTTTTTTTATCAAACCATTGTAAATGTACTTTCAATCCCATGATATTTATTCTCCTTACAAATATTTTTTGATATTACGTTTTGGATCAGCCGGTTTTATCTGATTACCGGTTTTCGGATCAAAGGCGCCGATATGCTGTCCGTCACTGGCTCGATACCCCTCCAGTTCACCATGCTGAGAGTCCCACTCGTAGATTTTACGGCCTTTGTCTCCGAACCAGCGCGCACGTTTACCACCTCCGCCTTGTTTAGGCGTTTTCCACTTTCCTTCTTTTAGCTCACCCAACCCTTTAATTTCTTCAGTCTTCGGTGCTGGGTGATAATCATGACCTTTTTCTCTGACACCTTGGCGTTTTTTATCCTTAGCCTCATTGACCTTATCTTCAGCTGCTTTTTTCTTGCTCTCAGCTTTTTTGCGACTCTCAACTGCTATCGCTAGCGCTTTTCTCGCTTCATTTAGCGCTATTTCAGGCTCTTTAACCTTCGCGTTATAAACTAATTTGATTGCATTGGCAGGTAATGAAGAATATTTTTTTAACCACTCATCATATTCCGCTTTTTTAGCTTCATATGTTTTTTGTAATGAGGCAACATTTACCTTTAATGTATCCTCTTTCTTCTTCGCAACGTCTAACTCAATAATAGCTTCATTTAAAGCTTGTTTTGCCGCTTCAAGAGGATAAAGCGCAATCCAATCTTTTTTCGCTTGCTCTATCAGTTTTTTTTCATCTTCTTGAGAAAGTTGCTCACTAATTGAAACATATAGAGGTTCATTATCATTACCAAAATCAACAATAGCATGATAATTTTTTAGCTCAATAGAAGGAAGATACTGTGATACTGGAGGCTGAGTATTCACTACAGTTCGTTGCTTCTTCCATTCTTTTTCTTGTTCAAGCTTAATTTTTACAGGCTTCATATTAGGAATAATTTCTGCTGTATAAATACCTTGCATTCCTGTTGGTTTAGCTTGAACAATGGGTACTGAGAGTGATCCGTTAACAGAAATAACTGTTTTCTGTTTTTGTTTAATTTCATCAAAAGCAGAAGTAATATAGGTATCAACCACAACTTGCTTTTCTTTGATAAATCTCCCTATTTCAGTAGCAATCACTGATGCTGGTAATGTCGATACCTGATAGGTCTTCTTTTCATCATAAATATGTAAAAAACCATGCTTATTTAATAATGCCATTTCCTCCTTAGTAGTCATTATATTGTTATTTGGCATTAAACCTTCAATTGCAATTCCCCATGGCGTAAAACGATTTAATAATGATGCTTTACTCACTAATTGTGCGACATTATTTTTAGCAAAATTAAACGCCGTTGTAATAGCTGTTTGAGTTGCACTTAAATTACCACTAGCAATAGTAAAATTAAGTACCCCATTTTTTAGTGGGAATAGAAATACGGTACTACCTACGGGAATAACTGAGGCGGCTTCAGGGCTCTCACTTAAATTTATATTATCGTCATAATATTCGCTATAACCTCCGCTCTCTTTCTCGTGATTTCCAGTTTCATTATCTTCTCTATCATCACGGTCATTATCAGTATATTCAGAATTATCATTTGAACTACTAATACCATCAGTGATTTCAATACGAATATCATTATCATCATAGTCACTCATATAAACTCCTTTTTATATTAGAAACACATAACACCTGTATTTAAATACAGTATAAATTATGAGGCAATAATCTTATTTCGGTTATGTTCGGAATAATCATCATTAAAAACTAACTCATCCTTAAGCTAAGTAGATTTAATCAGTTATCAATTTCTGGTGTCTTATTGGTATCATGATTTTCTTCCTTTCCTTTTTGTCTGAGTTCTTCTTCCTCTTTCTGTGCTTCTTCTATCTCACTCACAATAAGTAGCACTAAAATTAAAATCGCTCAGCATAAAAAGGTAAATTGACTAAAATAAAAACAGCCAAATTATTAAAAATAAGAAGCATTACCATTAAAATGGTGTAGAGATAATTTTTCATTAGGAGCTGGATATGACTAAAAAATATTATATTAATAATATGTTCTGGGGCTATTTTATGATGTTGGTGATGGTTTATCTTAATTATAACGATCACACTATTGAAGGTTTATTAATGCTAACTTTAAGCATACCTAGTGCAATTTTTTTTCCTTTCTCCAAAATGCTTATCGAAAAATTCGCATTAAAATATACAACAAAAAAATTCTGGAATACTGGATTATTTATAAATACACCAGCTAAGCATGGTGGAGTAGCTCTATACCACTTATTTTGTTTTATATTTTCAATTCCATTTAGCATGATATATCTAGCTTTATATTTCACAAAAAATAGGGTAAATTAAAATAGATTATCCTATTACCCTACATATTAAATACCAATCGCACCGCTGATTTTTTCAACCAAAGCGTCGTCAATCAAGGCACCAACTGTTGCAATTATGAGGGCATACCCTAAAATTCCAACAGGTCCACCAATAATTAAACTAAAGGCAAAGGCTGTCAATGCCACTGCTGCCATACCAGCAGTAATTGCAGTGGCTTTAACAAAAAATGGACGCCAATTTCCCGTTTTAACCGCTTTTTTAAATTCAACAAGTAATTCCACGGCATTAATCGCGTGATTGGTATATCCAAGCCCTTTACTAAATTTACCTAAGTTTGAAGCTAACTGTTTTGCATCAATAGATTCTAATGTTTTTATAATAGCAGCTCGATCTTTGGTATTAATTTTATTATTAATATTCTGCCCATATTTTTCATATGTACGTAAAGCATCTTCTACACTTCTGATTGTTTTCCCTTTAGATTGCTCTGCTAACTCTCTAGATAATTGTGCTGCTTTTTTACCAAATTCCTGTATCACTTTCTCGTAAAATGAAATTGTAGATTTCACCCAATTTTTAATATTATTAAACTCTTTTTCCTTCTGAGGACGCGGATCTTTATCCTTAAGTTCAATTGCAGGGAAGCCCGAATAAGCATATAAAGGCGGTAAGTTTGAATTTCTAGGAAACACAATAATTGCGTCATTAAATTGGTGTGGATATGGTGCTTCTATTCTTTTGTTTTCTACCTTATTAGGTAATTCTACTTTTTCTGGATATGAGAATTTTTTATTTTCATTTGAGTAATTTTGAATAACATTTCCTTGTAAACCAGGGCCGCTAGAGGAGCTAGTGGGTCTAAGCAAATATTCAATCCCCATATTCTTAATATCTACATGATAACTATTAGCAGCGTCATTAACTTCATATACAGGGACTTTTTTAGTCACTAAAACACTATCTGTGATGTAAGCAAAGCTTCTTTACGTAATCGATTTTCGTCAGCTTTACCAGAGAGAGAAAACAAACCTACTTTTCATGAAATAAGAAGCTTATCTGCAAGACTTTATGAAGAAGAAAAAAGCGCTGAGTTCGCTAAAAAAATATTAGGCCATAAATCCATGCAAATGACTGATAGATATTTAGATGATAGAGGTACCGGCTATACTGAATTGTGAGCTAATAGTGAGCTTTTGTGAGTGTGTAAAAGTAACTTATTGATATTCAGTGATGAATATTTAAATAACCTTTTACACAAATAGTTACGAACTATTGTTAATTTTTGTGACAAAACTCGACAATCTACTTAACATTTATTGGAATACATGTTGTTATCTTATTTCTGGTCGTTATCAAATGAAGCTTTTTACACAGAGATAACTTGACTTTTTTGAGATGATATTGATAATCATTATCAATTGAGAAAATAACTCTGCAACTATAAGGCAATAATAATATGGATATATTTCGCTCTGTAAACAAACTTTCACTTACGGCTTTATGCCTTATGGCATCCGTATTTTTAACAGCACCTACACAAGCAAAAGATAAACTAAAAGTCGTCACCACATTTACTATCATTCAAGATATCGCTCAAAATGTAGCTGGAGATGCAGCTATTGTCGAATCAATCACAAAACCTGGTGCTGAAATTCACGATTACCAACCTACTCCTAAAGATATTGTAAAAGCTCAAAAGGCTGATCTTATCTTATGGAATGGCTTAAACCTTGAACGTTGGTTTGAACGCTTTTTTAATGAGTTACGTAACGTACCTGCTGTTGTTGTCACTGAAGGCATCACACCAATGGCAATTAGTGAAGGTGCTTACAAAAACAATCCTAACCCACATGCGTGGATGTCACCGAATAATGCATTAATTTATATTGAAAATATTCGCAAGGCACTTGTTGAACACGATCCCGATAATGCGGCTATTTATAATCAAAATGCGGCACGCTACGCAGAAAAAATTAAACAGCTTGACGCACCATTAAGAGAAAGACTATCCCGTATTCCACAAGAAGCGCGTTGGTTAGTGACCAGTGAAGGTGCATTCAGCTATTTAACTAATGACTATGGCTTTAAAGAAGTTTATTTATGGCCCATCAATGCAGAAGAACAAGGCACACCACAACAGGTTAAATATGTGATTGATACCGTTAGAAAACACAAGATCCCTGTTGTCTTTAGTGAAAGTACAATTTCAGATAAGCCAGCTAAACAAGTAAGTAAAGAAACTGGCGCAAAATACGGTGGTGTTCTTTATGTTGACTCACTTTCCGCTGAAGGTGGCGAAGTTCCTACTTATATTGATTTGATTACTATTACAGTAGATACAATTGCGAAAGGATTTGGGCAATGAGCAATATAAAAGCTAATCCTACGTTGACTGTTGATAATGCCACAGTGACTTACAACAACGGTCATACGGCTATTTTCGATGCAAGTTTCTCTATCACTGGTGGCACTATTTGTGCCCTAGTGGGTATCAATGGCAGTGGTAAATCCACACTATTTAAAACCATTATGGGGCTGGTAAAGCCCTCTAAAGGAAAAGTGACGTTAAACGGTAGCCCAATCCAGCAGGCGTTAAAACAAAATATGATCGCCTATGTTCCACAAACAGAAGAAGTTGACTGGAATTTTCCCGTCCTCGTTTCTGATGTTGTAATGATGGGGCGTTATGGAAAAATGGGATTTTTTCGTATTCCTTCAAAACGTGACCATGAAGTTGTTGAAGCATCATTAGAACGCGTTGGCTTGTCAGGCTTAGGGCATCGCCAAATTGGTGAACTTTCTGGCGGTCAAAAAAAACGTGTTTTCTTAGCTCGAGCAATGGCTCAAGAAGGTACTGTTTTATTACTCGATGAACCTTTTACTGGTGTCGATGTTAAAACAGAAAATGCCATTATCGAGCTGCTACGCAATTTGCGCGAAGAAGGCCACTTAGTTTTAGTTTCAACTCATAACTTGGGAAGTGTACCTGAATTTTGTGACCACGTTATTTTAATCAATAGAACAGTGTTAGACAGTGGTCCAACTGAAACGACATTTACACAGAAAAACTTAGAGCACGCATTTGGTGGTGTGTTACGTCACATTAGCCTATCGGGTTCTGATCTTCATGATGATGACGATCCTCGTTCACTCACTGTCATTACCGATGATGAACGTGCTGCTGTCTTTTATGGTCATCAAGAAGAACACACTCCAGCGCACCAAAGCCAGCGCAAACAAGGAGATTAGCCATGCTAGATTTACTCCTACAGCCTTTTGAATATAACTATATGGTGAAAGCGATTTGGGTGAGTGCCTTAGTCGGTGCTGTCTGCGCTTTTCTTTCATCCTATCTTATTTTGAAAGGTTGGTCGTTAATGGGGGATGCCCTTTCCCACTCAGTTGTTCCCGGTGTTGCAGGGGCTTATATATTAGGTTTGCCTTATGCAGTTGGTGCTTTTTTTACGGGTTTGCTTGCCGCATTATCAATGACATTTATTCGTCATATCACACGCCTTCGTGAAGATGCCGTTATTGGTTTTATTTTCTCCACTTTTTTTGCCTTTGGTCTGTTGCTGGTTTCGCTTAAACCGACAGCCGTCAACGTTCAGACCATTATCCTCGGAAATATTTTAGGTATTGCTGATGAAGATGTATGGCAAGTTGTGATTATTACAGGTGTCTCTTTCTTAGTTTTATTTTGTATTTGGAAAGACTTGCTGGTGGTTTTTTTTGATGAAGTTCATGCAAAATCAATCGGTTTATCGCCACTAAAATTAAAAATTATCTTTTTTACTCTTTTGAGCGCATGTACTGTTGCGGCTCTTCAAACTGTTGGCGCCATTCTTGTCATTGCTATGGTAGTGACTCCTGGTGCAACGGCTTATTTACTCACAGACCAATTCAAACGACTTGCCATTATTGCTATCTGTATCGGCACAATCACAAGTGCAGTAGGTGCTTATCTTAGCTACTTCTTTAATGGTGCAACAGGTGGTGTGATTGTCACAATGCAAACATCACTCTTTTTGTTGGCTTTCTTATTTGCTCCTAAACACGGTATGTTAGCCGCTCGCCGTCGTGCTCGTCAGAGTTCACAACAGTTGATTACACAATCTCATCAGCATAAAGGATCAACAAAACCAGAAGAGGTGAAACTATGAATGAGTTGTTGGCGTTTTTCATTGAGCCTTTTCAATACCCGTTTATGCAACGCGCTATTATTGCAGCCATTATCATAGGTATCGCCTGTGCTATTTTATCTTGCTATATGGTATTAAAAGGCTGGTCTTTGATGGGAGATGCAATCTCTCACGCTGTTTTACCCGGAGTTGTTCTTGCTTATGTCACCGCAATCCCGTTAACAGTAGGCGCCTTTCTTTCAGGTCTATTTTGCTCTTTTGCCACGGGTTATTTAAAAGATCACAGTCGCATTAAAGAAGATACTGTGATGGGAATTGTGTTCTCAGGTATGTTTGCAGTGGGTTTGGTCATTTTTGCCAGTGTCGATACAGACCAACATTTAATGCATATTTTATTTGGTAATATTTTAGGCATTACACCTGATGTATTAACTCAAATTAGTATTATCTGTGTAATCACCATCACTATCATGCTTGTTAAGCAAAAAGATTTTATGCTTTATTGCTTTGATCCTAACCAAGCAAGGATTATTGGTTTACCTGTCACATTATTGCACTATGGATTGTTGTCTATTTTGGCATTAACTATTGTTGCTTCAATGCAGGCTGTTGGGATTATTTTAGTGGTCGCCATGCTTATTTCACCGGGGATCACCGCGTATTTATTAACACGCAGTTTTTCACGCATGATTATGTTAGCAATTGTATTTTCTGTCGCATCTAGCGTTATAGGAACATTTATTAGTTTCCATATTGATGGAGCAACAGGCCCATGTATTGTGCTAACGCAAGCTGTATTCTTTATTATTGCGTTACTCTGTAATCAGATAAAATTGGCAAAAATAAAGCGACAAACAAAACCCGCTAACGCCTGATAATATTCTTTATCTTAGCAAAAACGGGATAATCATCCCGTTTTTTAGCTTTATACTTTATTGGTTTAATTAAAGTGTTATTGTCATAGTATAAACATCGCTCGTTATTATTTTATTTGGGTCTACTAAGTAAACAACTTTGCGAGGTGTAAGTATGTGGCAGAATATAGGTCGTTTACTGGAATCAAACTTGGGATTTTCAGCAAAGATAAACGAAAAAATCCACCTTTCTAGTGGCGATATTCATCATACATGGAAAATTTATTATGGTGAAACGCCAGTTTTTGTGAAATCTAATTTGCGTGAATTTCTGCCTAATTTTAAAAATGAAGCAGAACAACTCGAAATGTTGGCAAAAAGTCAAACCATTCGAACACCTCGGGTTCTTGGTATCGGTAATAGTAAAGATGCCAGTTTTCTACTCCTTGAATTTTTACCTGTTCAACCATTTACACCTCATAGCGCCTACTGTTTTGGACAACAACTAGCAAGACTACATCAGTGGGAAGATCAACCTAGCTATGGCTTTGATTTCGACACCCAAATCGATACAACACCTCAACTCAATAGCTGGGAAAAACGCTGGAATCACTTTTATTCTGAAAAACGTATTGGTTTTCAGCTACAACTAGCTTCCGAGAAAGGCATGATTTTTGGGGATATCGACGAGATAATTCAAATCATCAATCATCGCCTTGCTGATCATAATCCACAACCCTCTCTGCTTCACGGCAACTTATGGCCTAAAAACTGTGCTGCGATTGGTCAATCAGAAGGTACAGTATTCGATCCTGCTTGTTATTGGGGTGATCGAGAGTGTGATATCGCGATGTTACCACTTTGCACAGCAGTGCCTGCAAATATTTTCGATGGTTATCAAAGCGTTTGGCCATTATCAGATAAGTTTTTATCACGTCAGCCTATTTACCAACTCTATTTCTTCCTCAACCGTTGTAATTTATTTGGGGGCGAAGAAAATTATTTAGAAGTCAGAAAAATAATTGATGACCTATTAGCAACACCTTAATAGGAAAAGAGTGAAATAGCTCTGAGATTAAGATACGTAAACTAAAAAATATAACCTCGCCAGATTCAGTTGTGCGAGGTTTATTTTTCCCTTCAGTTAATATCAATGAACCGTCCTCGTTCACTTTAAAGCAGTATTACCATCCTAAAAATTTCATCAAGAAATAACCTATTGCAATAACAACTAAAGGTGACAGATAAAGCACCATAATTTGAGTAAAGATAGTATGTCGCGGTAATTTGATATTTTGTTGCAACTCCTCAGCCGTCACACCACTTTTCATTGCGCGTTCGATAATAAGCTGATCTTGTATATTTTCTTTCAAATATTTCACTTGGCGATAAATTCGTAATCCTGATGCGCTGAATGCTAAGCCAATAAACATAAAAAGAAAAATGACAAAAAAAGTGATATTTTCTTGGCTAAACCCCATTTGAGTATTAGGGATAGGTGAATTTCTCCAGAAAAAACCTAAAAAAGGTGTGTTAAATTGCACCATTTCCGCTAATACACGAAAAAAGTCATTAATTACGGCATTTACACCATCACCACTTGGGCGTTGTATTGCAGCCAACCCTGTCAATGATACGGCTGTCGAAATAAAGGCAGGAATAAAAATAAGCCAGCCAAGTACACGCTTTAAAATGGCATACAATCCTGCATATTGATAACTCATCACATCCTCACTAGTAGAATTCGTCAATATTTATCTGTTTTGTTTATCGTAGTCTAATTAACGGCTAATACGACAATAAATTAATAGTAGCTATTCTCTCTATTTATTTTACAAAATAAATAAGAAACTGATTAAAAAGATTTTCCTTGTAACTCTTGCTACAATCGCCACTCGACAACATAGACCTTATTTATGGAGAGTAACATGTCTTTTAAATTCCCTATTGAAGCTGCAATATTTGATATGGATGGTTTATTAATCGACTCTGAACCATTTTGGCAGCAAGCAGAACATGAGGTCTTTGCTGAATTAGGCGTCGATTTATCCCTTGCATCGGCAATGCCCGATATGGTTGGGTTAAGAATAAATGAAGTCATTGATTTATGGTATAGAGCATCACCTTGGCAAGACGTTTCAAAACAAGAAGCAAAACAAAAAATGGTTTCTCGTGTTGTCAAATTGGTTGAAGAAACAAAGCCACTATTACCGGGTGTTGAATATGCCTTAGAGCTTTGCAAATCATCGGGGTTAAAAATTGCACTTGCTTCAGCATCTCCTGATTTTATGCTTGAGCGTGTACTTGAGTTGTTTAATATTCGTCATTACTTCTCAGCCGTCGTGTCTGCTGATGAATTACCACACAGCAAACCACACCCTGAGGTTTATCTAAACGCAGCTAAAGCACTTAATCTTGATCCTATCCACTGTGTCTCATTAGAAGATTCTCGCAATGGTATGATTGCTTGTAAAGGCGCAAGAATGCGCTCTATCGTTGTACCAGCAACAGAACAATTTAATGATAAACAATGGGGCTTAGCTGATGTAAAAATTGCATCACTCAATGAGCTAACACAACTGCATTTATTAGGCTAATTTCCATAAATAAAAAGGATATCTTGCCTTGTCAGATATCCTTTTTGTTCTATTTTTAATGTTTATCGCCTCGCGAGCCATTTTCTACTTTTAAGTATTCCTTTTATATATTTTGCTTACTGCCATTCGCTGTTATCTCACTTTTTAGTTTCTTATCCTAAATTCGATCATTTTTAAATCAATCAAATAAAATATCCCCGTTATTCCTTAATATTTAAGACAATTTTTATCTTTTTTGTCTGTTAGTTATCGTCAAAACCTTTTATACTTCATTACTGTATAAATGAACAGCAAACGAACAGATATGGAATGACAGCAGAAGGACATCTACTTTTTTCTGTGGCAACACTTGTGTTAGCACAGAAGCTTGAAATAACGCCAGCTCTTGCTGATGGTGATTGGTTTCACATGATCCCTGCTGTCTTATTAGGCTCACTTCTACCTGATTTAGATCATCCTGGCTCTATTCTCGGACGATTATTCCGTATTATTTCTCTGCCGCTATCAAAGCTCTGTGGTCATCGAGGTTTTACGCATAGTTTACTTGCGTTTTGTGGTTTAGCTATTTTGTGGGAAACCCAAGTTTCACCACGTTGGGATATTTCTGCCGATATCTTCCATGCCCTTTTATTGGGTTATCTTAGTCATCTCATTGCAGATATGTTAACTCCCGCTGGCGTTCCTTTCTTGTGGCCTTTGAAAATACGTTTTGCATTACCTATTTTAGGTAAAAAGAATAATAAAAAAGGCGAGAGATTTATCTCTGTTTTGATCCTTGTTGGCGCACTTTTTTTACCTCCACACCTTACTGTTACACTGCCTTCGCAAGTCAACAACTGGTTACAGATGTACCACGATAAGCGCACTAATTTTTAACACCCCCTGACAAAACCCTACATTTTTCTATTTATTTATAAATTCTTACATCTTTTTATGCCTACTTTCCTTGTTTTTATAACCAAACGATTATATAAAATAATAATTAATTATAAAAAGTTATTAACAATCCTGTTACCATATAACGAATTGATGCTGTTATATCCTTTCTTATTACCTAAGAACTCATATCGCATCCAATCGTTGAAATTATATAAATAAAGATCTCGTTGGAGAGTTAAGATGAATTTTCCGTTAATCATTAACGTACTCGTCTTTGTTGTGCTATTACTCATCTTGGCTAAATTAAGTCAACGTCAGTGGAGCCTTTCAAAGAAAGTTCTTGTTGGTTTAGTTTTTGGTGTCGCTTTTGGACTAGCACTACACGCATTTTATGACTCACACGATCCTATTATTAAAGAATCTATTCTTTGGTTTAATATCGTGGGCAATGGCTATGTACAGCTGTTACAAATGATCATTATGCCATTAGTATTTGCCTCTATTCTTAGTGCTGTAGCTCGTTTGCATCAAGCATCATCACTAGGAAAAATCAGTGGCCTAACTATTGGTACACTGTTATTTACCACCGCTATTTCTGCCTTAATCGGTATTGTTATTGCTAACCTATTTGGCTTAACAGCAGAAGGCTTAGTACAAGGTGAACAAGAATCACAGCGCTTAATTGCGCTTGAACAAAATTACATGGGCAAAGTTTCTGACTTAACGATGCCACAGCTTATTTTGTCATTTATTCCTAAAAATCCATTTGCTGATTTAACAGGTGCAAGCTCAACATCGATTATTAGCGTTGTTATCTTTGCAACTTTCTTAGGCATGGCTGCATTGAAATTATTCAAAGAAGACCAGCCTCGTGGTGAGAAAGTTTTAGCCGCGATTGATTGCCTACAATCATGGATCATGAAGCTGGTTCGCATTGTTATGATGCTAACACCTTATGGTGTAATGGCTCTGATGACTAAGGTTGTTGCAAGCTCAAATATGCACGATATCATTCAATTAGGAAGCTTTGTTGTTGCCTCTTATGTTGCTATTGGCTTAATGTTTGTTGTTCATGGATTACTGGTCAGCTTCACGGGTTTAAACCCTATTAAATTCTTCAAAAAAGCGGGACCTTTATTAGCATTTGCATTTACAAGCCGCTCAAGTGCTGCAAGTATTCCGTTAAATATTGAAACTCAAATTAAACGTGTTGGTGTACCTGAATCTATCGCAAGCTTCTCATCGTCTTTTGGTACAACCATTGGTCAAAATGGTTGTGCGGGTATTTACCCTGCGATGTTAGCTGTTATGGTTGCGCCTACCGTGGGAATTAACCCATTAGATCCAATGTGGATCGCAACTTTAGTGGCTATCGTGACTGTTAGCTCTGCTGGTGTTGCTGGCGTGGGTGGTGGTGCAACATTTGCAGCCCTTATCGTTTTACCTGCAATGGGCTTACCAGTGACATTAGTTGCTCTGTTAATCTCAGTAGAGCCGTTAATTGATATGGGACGTACAGCATTAAACGTTAGTGGCTCAATGACAGCGGGTACAATCACCAGTCAAATTATGGGACAAACGGACAAAGCAGTCTTCAACCAAGATGAAGAAACTGAACTTACCGTAAAATAAACGTTATCTACCTCTATTGATAAAGCCAGTTCATTTGAACTGGCTTTTTTTTGTATCTATATTAAGTTACCTATCTTCTATCTATGCAATTCACCAATATCAATAAAAAACCTATAAATATAACAAGGTAAAATCGTGCAAAAAATTATGCGAGTTTTACGTAAACTCTATAAATATGAAAATAGCCAATATGATCCAGAACGCCAAGTTTCACTGTATCCCCTTGATGTTCTTTCAGACAAAGAACAAACCTTGTTATCTGAGGCCAATTGGCAACCTAATATCATAGAAAAATTTGCTGATCACACTGATGTTATTTCGAAATTAAATAGCTTAAAGAATGATCCATTACTCACCCAAAAGCGTTGCTTAGATGCTTTTGTTGCGGGTGTTGGAGGCAGTTATCTTAGAGGTCGTTCTGTTCTAGGGGCTTTTCATAAATTACAAAATCTGCCATTACATAATTATGAAGAAAAACCTCAATATGCCTGCTGTTGGGTTTGTAGTGATGGGGATCAGCAAAAACATATTAATGACAGCTATTTTCAATATTGCCTCTATTACGGTAATTCTTATACGGGCAATCCTTCCTATGCTTACTTGAATTTAAAACATCTACTGACCGTCGCTCCAGTCAGTCCAACACTCGCAGATAAAGAGATCTTTAAGCAATTACTCCATTTATTACGCCAAGCTCCTGAAGATGAAACTCCGGGTAAGTTTGAAAAGCGGTTAAATGAAGCTAAATTAATTTCTGGTGATAAATATACCAAACGAGGTATTTTGCACTCACTTGCCTTAGTTGGTGTTATTCCCAATGCCTATATTCCATTATCTTTGGATCATTGGGCTAATTTCGGCGATATTACCATTGCAGAAAATCAACTTAATAACACAAAAGGTCGCTCTGATATGGAAATGCCGTGGGCGGGCTGGAAAGGCAGTCTTAAAATTGATGAGGAAAAAATGGTGACATACTTTGGCGAGTATTTAGATTAAAGCCCTATTCTTCACAAATAGAAAGCGCTCAATATTTTCATATTGAGCGCTTTAATTTTTTGAGAGTTGGCGATTAAACTCTCAATCTTATTTCAGATACTCACCATTGCGCAGTGCTTCAATACGCTTATCTAATGGCGGGTGAGATAAAAATAACTCGCTGAATGACTTATTACGGCCATTAATACAGAAAGCCATCATGCTACTTTCTTCTTGCGGCTCGTAACTCGTTTTCAAACGTTGTAATGCAGCTATCATTTTCTCACGGCCAACAAGCTTTGCAGAACCAGCATCCGCATGGAATTCACGATAACGAGAGAACCACATTGTAATAATGCTGGCAAGAATACCGAATACAATTTCCAGAACCATTGAAACTCCCATATAGACCCATGGGTTTCCATTGCTATTTTCACTCTCTTCATCATTAGAAATAAAGTTAGCAACAAATTGAGCGATGATACGAGAAATAAAGATAACGAAGGTATTCACAACACCTTGCAGCAAGGTCATGGTTATCATATCACCATTAGCAACATGGCTAATTTCGTGGGCAATAACCGCTTCTGCTTCATCACGGCTCATACTAGCTAACAAACCAGTACTCACGGCCACCAGCGAAGCATCACGACGAGCACCTGTCGCGAACGCATTAATATCAGGTGCGTCATAAATTGCTACTTGTGGCATTTTAATACCGACTTGTTCAGATTGTCGTCTTACCGTATCTAATAACCAACGCTCTACTTCTGAAGTTGGGTTTTCAATAACTTGACCACCCACTGAACGTAATGCCATCCATTTTGACATTAATAGTGAAATGAATGCACCACCAAAGCCAAATAAGCCTGCCATGATCATCAAGCCTTGAACACTACGACCTTGTATACCTGTTAAAGATAAGATGATCCCAAAAACAAACATAACGGCTAAGTTTGTTAACAGGAATAAAGCAATTCTCATCATATTGATACTGTTCCTATTTTATCTAATTATCACATTGCTAAAGCTGTCTTATAAATAAGGCTTTTTCAGATTTTATCAAGCCTTTTAACTTATTTAATATTAAAAACGATATAACTTTACATTTTGATAAAAAAATAGCCAGTGAACACCTAATATTAGGCATCATTTAAAACTTAAATATAAAGTGTGATTGATAATAGATGATATGAATTTTCTGTTTTGTCGAACGGAAGGAATTTATTTAAGAAAGGCTTGTATTGTTTAATATCATAACAATGGGTTTACCATAAAAAAACAGCGCAAGTTGGCATATAGACGCCATCTTTTACGATAATCGATAGAGCAGCTATCTCTGTATTTTTATGCACGACTCACAATGTATGCAAGTCGTGCATCTGATACGAGCAATAAACTCAATTAACGCTATAGATTACATTTTAAAACGATATGTTGTTGTCATAGAGCCAGACAATGAGTGAGCTCGTTGTGAGTGACCATCATAAAGTTTTGGTGTGGTATAGTCGTTTTCTTGCTGGTGGTGCCAGCCAATACCACCGCTTAAAGAAACAGAAAGATTTGCGGTTGGTTTCCAGTAGCTAAATAAACCAAACTGTCCTTGTTTTAATCTTTCGCCAGAATAGCTGAATTCACTATAGTTGGTACGCGCGCCAATAGACAGCTCTTTGCTAACTCTGTATTCAGCTTCCAATGCACCCATAACCTCACCATCACGTACATAGTCGATATCTGCGTAAGCTGGTGAGTTAAAGCGTCCACGGGTATTACCAATTGGGTTACGAGCAAATTGACCAACACCATTAGCTTTTTCTGCATCGGTATACGTCACGCCTGTACGTAATGTCCATGGTGACTCAGGAATACGCCATTCCATAGTACCTGCAAAGTGCCATGCGTCATTATCAAAGTTACGTTTACCCTTATTGGCATCACTTAATGTACGTTTACCATCACTGCCGTAATCATGATAATAAACAACACCGCCAACAGTAACATCTGAAGTTAATTTATATTTTGCTTCTAAACCATGTTGACGGAATACATCATCCGCTTGACCATAGAAATAAAATACTTTTAACGGTTTGGAGTTGTAGTTAATGCCACCCGTAAGAACATGATCGATATTATGTCTAACACCATTACCATCACTGAAATACATTCTGTCGATATTTGGGCTATCACGACGCATTACTTTTCCGTCAAGGAATAGTAAATCTAAGCTCCAGTCGCCCATTGCTGTATTAGTTGCATAACCATTGTAGCTGTTTAATGATAAACGCTGTGAGTTTGTAAAAATACCGGTATTTTTCAGTGTAAACCACCCTGCTTTACCGTTAATTAATACAGGATCTAAATCGAATTTAACTTTTGCAAAACGTTGACCAATTTTGTTATAGCCTTTTGCATCGCCATCATCATTATATAAAATTGCACGAGAGGCGAAGTCTTTACTTGCACCTAATTTGATACCACCATAATAAGAGACATCAAATCCTAGAATGCCACCTAAATAACCTGATCTGAAATCAGCTTGGAAGTTTTGCCCCCAGGCATTAGCAACTTGCTTTCTGTAGCGTTGCTCTTCTTTATCAAAACGGTTTTCAGTTTTCAAGTATTTCCACATATTGATTGTAGAAAGTTCAAGTTCTGAATCTGAAATAAACGCACTTTCTTTAATTGAGTCTTCCCAATTCGCAGCATTAGCAGCGCTTACCGCTAAGAAGCAAGGAGACAACATAAACAATACTATTTTTTTTACTTTCATTTAAATGCAACCTGGTTAATAAATATTTGAATTAAGTTATACTGACTTATATTCAGCAAGTTTAATAAAACACCATTTCTTTATTTAGCTAAAAAATAACCTTTGATTAAATTTATAGTTGCACCATTTTCAAGCAATAGAGTCATTTTTTGGCGTAAAAAATCCAATATGGATATCTCACCATATTTATATTCACTTATTTTTTTGCAATAAAATCCTATAAGCAAATTATAGATTATTTGCCTTTAGTCATTATCCCTTACGTAGAGAACCTTACTCTGAAAATATATTATTTTAGTTATGATATGTTGCTCTAAAAATATATTTTTGAACTTATAGAATAAAGATAACTCATCATTTAGGTAAGATTTTAGCTAACGCGTCAATATCCAAAAATGACGCAAATATTTCATAATCTGTATACTATAGTAATCTTATGTCAATTTTAGAGATCATTGTCACAACATGTTACATTTATTACAATAGATATGCCTTCAAATGAGATCTTAATCACAATAAATAATCCCTTTATCTTTTCATTCCACTTATTAGATAAGAAACTCACTTCTTATCTAAAAATTAACCTAGTATTCTCTCTATAGCTTACAAAACTTATTCAAGATATATTTCGAATTAAAAATTAAGTGACATAAAGTAAAATTTAAATATCCATTTATTAATAATTATTTATATTACTGGTAACTTAATATAGTGAATAACTAAAAATATGAAGGGTCCTATCCAAGAAGATATTATTGGTTTTGTTAAGAAGATTTTTGATGAAAAGCCTGATGAGCATTGATTGGCAATGATAATCTTATATCTTGATCAATATAAATACAAAACCCCCCAGCAATTGGTTATCCAACTATTGGGGGGTTACTTTAAGTATCCGTTGTTATAACTGATAACTTAATTTAATAATTTCTTAGGCTTAAGCACTTTTGAGAGATCAACCGCGATTGCAGCAGTTTCATCTAAATAAGGATCTGGCCCCTCATAATCCTTAGGCAAATCATCGAGTGATTTCAACGCAGGCTTACCCTCTAATTTAAAACGCTCATTAATGCGGTTTAATTTAATGGCTTCCAGCTCTTTGTTTTCTTTCTCTCTTTCAGCGAAGTTTAAGATAACAAATTTATCTTCACCTTTTGCTTTAGCATCGTTATAACGCTGAATATCAGTAAAGATGTATGAAAACTCTCTGTCATTTGCAATACGCTTAGTATGCTGTTCAGTTAATGGTGCTAACGCCGCTTTCAGCTTGTCTGAATACTCAGATAGCTGATAGCTTGCTGGAGAGATACTATCCCAAGGCAATGCGTTATCTTCAAAACTTTCACCCATTTCAGCACTATCAAAGCTTGGTAACAGCAAATCAGGTGTTACCCCTTTAAGTTGAGTACTACCACCATTAATTCGATAGAATTTTTGAATAGTGTATTGCACTGAACCTAAACCAGGCCAATCAGGGCTTAGCATTTGATCGTAAACACGGGTTAATGGGCGATATTGCTGAACTGTTCCTTTACCGAACGTTTGCTCACCGACAATTAATGCTCGTCCGTAGTCTTGCATTGCAGCAGCAAAAATTTCAGAGGCAGAAGCACTAAAGCGATTCACGATAACAACCAGTGGCCCTTTATAATACACGACATCATCTTTATCGAAATCTTGTCGTACACGACCATTATTATCTCTGACTTGCACAACGGGACCACTTGGAATAAATAATCCTGAAAGTGAAATCGCCTCGGTTAATGCTCCACCACCATTGCCACGCAAATCAATGACTAAAGATGAAACATTATCTTTCGCCACTTTTTGTAACTGTGTTTTTACGTCATTGGTTAAGCCAACATAGAAGCTTGGAATATCCAAAATTGCAACTTTATCACCGTTAATTACTTTTTCAGTTAGCTTAACAGCTCTGTCTTCTAAACGGATTTGCTCTCTGACTAAAGTGATTGTTCTTGGTTTAGCGCCTTTCTCATCAGAAATAACTTCTAATTTTACTTGGCTACCTTTCGGCCCTTTAATCAAAGCAACGATATCATCAAGTCGCCAGCCGACAACATCAACCATCGTTTTATTTTGTTGCCCTACAGCAATAATTTTATCGCCAACTTTCAACTCTTTGCTTTTTGCAGCGGGACCACCCGTTACCATAGAGTTGATCATAGGATAATCATCATCCATCTGTAATACAGCGCCAATGCCTTCTAAGGATAGACTCATTTCAGAATCAAAGGCTTCGGTATTTCTTGGTGATAGATAACTTGTATGAGGATCAATTTCGCGGGCGAATGCCGACATAATGATTTGGAAAACATCTTCGCTTTGGCTTTGCGTTTGACGACGTAATGCAGCTTTATAACGCTTAGTGAGTGTCTCTTTAACTTCGCTATCTGTTTTTTCAGATAGTTTCAGCGTTAGCCAATCATATTTTACTTTTTCATCCCAAAGTTTATCTAGCTCAGCTTGAGTTTGCGGCCACGGCGCTTTTGTTCTATCTAACTCAAACTTATCTTGACCAGTTAAATCTATGGGTTTATCTAGGCGGTTTAAAGCATATTGAAAACGTTCAAAACGTCTTTTTTGCGCTAAATTAAAAAGATCATAAAGGGGCTGAAGCTCACCTTTTTTCAGATATTCACCTACTTTGGTTTTTTCTTTATCAAATTGGGCAATATCTGATGCTAGCAACACATTGTGGCTATAATCTAATAAATTAAGATAGCGATTAAAAATCTTTTCAGAAAAGCTCGCATCTAGCGAGAACTGACGGTAATGAGAGCGTTCAAAACGAGAGGTTACTCGCTCGCTCACGGTAGAATGCTGTGGCTCTTGCTTTAAGTCGGGTAACTGATCAATAGTTACCATTGCTGGAGTGGCTGGTTTTTCAGCCATCACAACAGAAGTGCCTGTTAACGTTAATCCGATTGCAAAAGCCACATTTAAAAGTTTGTTCATGCTCTGGTTGGCCTCCGTATCAGAACTTTAAATGTTCCGTGCGTACATTCATTGCCAAACCGTTAGGCAATTGTACACGTACACCCTCTTTCGCTATCTCTAGCACTGTCGCGTCCATCACGCTGCTACCAACGTTAACTTTCAGCGATTGACCAACAGTAAGAACTGATGTGTCTTTCACTGGAATTAACTTTTCAGTATTTTGGCGTGGTGGTGCTTTACGAGGTGCTTGAGTCGCTTTTTGAGGACGAGGCTGCCGTTTTTCACCCTCTTTAGGTGGCTGACGACGCGTATTATTTGGCTTTTTCGCTGCCGGACGTTTGCTGGTCTCCTTATCACCTTCAGCTTCGCGCTTCTTAGCACGTTGTTCTGCTCTCTGAGCTTGAACGCGCGCCTTAGCTTCTGCTAATTGTGTACGAGCATGTTCAATATGCTCAGCTTCCAGTTCGCCGCAGTCATTACCATTCAAATCGACACGTTTTGCTCCTTCTTTAACTCCATAAAGGTAGCGCCAACTTGAGGTATATAAGCGTAATGCCGAACGTAACTGTGTTTTACTCAGTTGAGTTTCATCTTTTAGATCTTCAACAAGATCTTGAAAAATGCCAACTTTCAAAGGGCGAGCTTCGCCCTCAGCGATAAAACACTTAGGGAAACGTTCAGCTAAAAAAGCGATGATTTCTTTACTACTATTCAACTTAGGTTGATTTTCCATGAAATTTCCTGATTACAACGGTTTTGCCAACCAGCGCAGGCATGAACAAGCGACATTATAATAGTGTTGCCAACAATTTCTATGGCAAACGCCTGTTAACTTACACAAAATTCACAATATTTTGCTGTATGACAAGTTTTTAAATGCTCGCAGAGCACGTCACACAACGCTTTAAGCCCATTTTCATCTTTTTTATCAAAACGATCAAAAATAGGACTATCAATATCGAGAACGCCGATAATTTGTCCATTTACTTCTAACGGGAGAACAATTTCAGACTGACTTGCACTGTCACAAGCAATATGACCACTAAATTGGTGAACGTCGCTTACTCTTAAAATTCTGTTTTCAGAGTATGCAGTTCCGCAAACTCCTTTCCCAAAACCTATTCTGACACAAGCAATTTTGCCTTGAAATGGGCCAAGGACTAATGAATCACCATCATTAAGATAAAACCCAACCCAATTTATCGTATCTAACTTCTCGTAAAGAAGCGCGCTGGTATTAGCAAGTGATGCGATAAGATCATTTTCACCAGACAACAAGGCTGACAAATTATCAGTGAGTTCCTGATAAAAAAGCGATTTTGGCATCATTAAACCCTATTTGCGTAACTAAAATAGATAACATACTCGTAATTTAGCCTATTTTATCTTGAGGTTGAATACTCCATTTTCAAGAATTGGGTAAAAAAACGATAATATTCACTTAACACCCACAAAAAAAATCAGACACTTTGTATTGTAAAATGAAAGGCATAAATATAATAAAAATGATAACTTGTGAACCATTGAGTATAGGTACTTTTTTTTAGCTTAATCAAACGATAACTCTTGAGAAAACCAACTTAGGCGAATTAACGAGCAACATAGTGAACAATATCGCAACAAAGGAAAAAAAATCAATACGCTGTCAGGAGTGTGATCACCTCGTGACACTACCTCTCACATTGAAGCGTGGAGAGGATGCCTATTGCCCACGTTGCCAAGCCAAACTCGCATCTTATCGATATTGGTCATTAACTCGTCTACTTATTCTCTCTATTACAATGCTTATTTTGGCATCAATAGCATTTACTCAGCCACTAATTAAAATTCATCTATTAGGCACGATGATAACGGCGAATGTGCTTGACGGTATTCGCATGATGTCAGAGCAAGGCTCTCCTCTTACAGCAACGATGGTAGCTTTTTGTGCTATTGCTGCACCACTTAGCCTCCCCATCGCTATTTTATATCTTCATTTAGGATCTCGCTTACGCCTTAATCTTCGCCCAGTCTTATTAATGTTAGGGAAATTAAAAGAATGGGTAATGTTAGATGTCTATTTGATTGGTCTTGGTGTTGCAACAATAAAATTAGGTGATTATGCAACCGTCTATATTGGCAATGGCTTAATTGCTTTTGTTTCTTTAATGATACTCAGCTTATTAATGCTAATTAACATTAATATGGACCAACTTTGGCAACGCTTTTATCCACAAAAAGAAATAGAAAAAAGCCCTGCGACTTGCCATGCTTGTCATTATCATTTTAAAAGAACACCATCAACACACTGCCCACGTTGTAAATCTTGCTATACCCCAAGACAACCAATGAGTTTACAAAAAACATGGGCGGCATTAATTTCAGCAATAATTTTACTCATACCTGCAAATTTATTACCTATTTCTATTTTCTATTTAAATGGTCGACGTAGTGAAGACACTATTTTTTCAGGTGTGCTTTCCTTAGTGAATTCAGGCAATACTCCGATCGCAGTTATTGTTTTTATTGCCAGTGTTTTTGTGCCTTTTTTCAAAATTATAATTATGCTGGGCTTATTATTAAGCATTCATTTTAATTCTCGTATTGACCCCCTACTTCGAATGAAACTATACCGTTTTGTCTCTTGGATAGGTCGATGGTCAATGCTTGATCTCTTTGTGATTGGGCTGATGATGTCATTGATTAATCGAGATCAATTGATGACTTTCACAATGGGACCAGCGGCTTTTTATTTTGGTACTGCGGTTATTCTTACTATCCTTGCCGTTGAATGGTTGGATAGTCGTTTACTATGGGATACTTATGCAACAAGAAGAAAACGACGTTCAGGACACACAAGCCCAAATACGCCGTAAGCGTAAAATTTCGACATTTTGGCTACTCCCTGTTATCGCCATTTTTATTGCTAGTTGGTTGCTTTTCCAACATTGGCAAGATAAAGGCGTACAAATCACGATTGATTTTCAATCCGCATCAGGAATTGTCTCTGGCAGAACACCTATTCGTTATCAAGGCGTTGATGTGGGTCTTGTTAAAGATGTCACTTTAAGCGATGACTTACGTCGAGTTATTGTTACAGCTGATATCCGCAAAGATCTCGCGACTACACTGCGCAAAAACACACAGTTTTGGTTAGTTACACCTAAAGCCAGCCTTTCTGGCGTATCTGGGCTCGATGCTTTAGTTGGTGGTAACTATATCAGCATGTTACCGGGTGACGGTGAAAAGCAGTTTAAATTTATTGCTCAGGAAGTTCGTC
Organism: Proteus genomosp. 6; assembly: GCF_040139785.1. NCBI lineage: Bacteria > Pseudomonadati > Pseudomonadota > Gammaproteobacteria > Enterobacterales > Morganellaceae > Proteus > Proteus genomosp. 6. The sequence continues at coordinate 254,600 of NZ_JBEEVJ010000004.1, forward strand.
CTCAAGCTAATATTGATAAAAATCAGCAGTTAATAACGCTAACGACAGAGAAACTGGGATCACTCAATGTTGACTCTCAAGTTTATTATCGCCAAGTTCCTGTTGGTAAAGTATATAGCTATGCGATTCGCCCTGATAATCAAGGCATTTTTATTGAACTTAGTATTGATAAACAATACGCCCACTTAATTCGCCAAGATAGTCATTTTTGGAACGTCTCGGGCTTTCAAGGTAATTTCAATTTAAAAAGTGGCGTATCAGTGAAAATGGAAAGTGTTTCTGCTTTAATCAATGGCGCAATTGCGTTTGATTCCCCAGAAAACAGCCCTCCAGCACAAGAAAACCAGCAATTTGTTTTACAATCAGCAACCTCCGTAGATGCGGGTAAAGCAATATATGGCGAAGATGGATTAATCATTTCTCTAACCAGTGAAGAAAGTTGGGGCGTCGATGCAGGACAACCTATTCTTTTTAGAGGAATTACTATTGGACAAATCATTCAGCGTAATATGAGTGATGATGGGGTTATTTTTGATGCAATTATTGCCCCTGAATATAAACATTATATTTATGAAAATAGTAAATTTGTTGCCAATAGCCGAATTAACGTCAATATGGGTCTAAATGGCATTGAAGTTCAAGGTGCGACACCTCAAGAATGGCTTGAAGGAGGCATTCATCTTATTCAAGGTACTAAAGGAACACCTAAAGAACAGTATCGCCTTTATCGTAACGACTTTTTTGCTAAAGCCAGTGTTGATGGTAATGAATTACCCGTGACACTCACTTTAAAAGCATCAAGCCTTCCTGGGATACAAAAAGGTTCAGTGGTTCTTTATCATCAATTCCAAGTCGGTGAAATTACTGATGTTCGACCTTTGATGGATGAATTTGATATTGATGTTTATATTTCAAAGCAATATCGCCATCTGCTTACAGAAAAGAGTGTATTTTGGACTGAAGGGGCAGCTAAAGTCTCTGTTAATGGCTCAGGATTAACTGTTGAAGCAACACCACTAAATCGCGCATTAAAAGGCGCAATCAGTTTTGATAATTTCGAAAATATCAATAATAACGTTTCACGTTACAAACTCTATCCATCAGAAACTAGCGCACGAGCTATCGGTGCTCAAATTACTTTAAAAACATATGACGCAAGCAAACTCTCTGAAGGAATGCCTATTCGTTATTTAGGCATTGATATTGGACAAGTCGAATCATTAATCCTTTCACCAGATAGAAAAGCAGTGACTGTATCTGCTGTTCTCTACCCTGATTATGTCAAAACCTTTGCGAGATCAGGCAGTCGCTTCGCTGTTGTTACTCCCGAATTAACAGCATCAGGATTAGATAACTTAGATTCACTTATACAACCTTATATTAAAGCAGAACCAGGCAATGGTGGCGTATATCGTCAATTTGAATTGCAAACATCTAACATTACAGACTCACGCTATCTCGATGGATTAAACCTTGTGTTAAATGCCACTGAAGCGGGTTCGGTACAAATTGGTACACCAATTTACTACCGTGGTCTTGAAGTTGGCGCCGTAACAGGTCTTGAACTAGGAAACATGTCTGACAGAGTATTAATTCACATCCGTATTAGTAAAAAATACCAATACCTAGTTCGAAATAATACTGAGTTTTGGCTCTCATCGGGATATAACTTCTCGTTTGGTTTAACTGGCGGCGTTATTCGTAGTGGTACATTCAAGCAATTTATACGCGGGGGGATCACTTTTGCAACCCCCCCTTCCACACCATTACAAGCGAAAGCAAAACAGGAACAGAATTTCATTTTAAATGATAAAGAACCCAAAGATTGGGATGAATGGGGAACAGCAATACCTAAACCTTAAAAATTAGACAATTCTGCCCTATTTCAGATAATTTATTTAAAGCGGATCACAAAAAATGATCCGCTTTTTTTATTTCCAAAAAATATTTTGGAAATAGATTCCATTTATACTATGCTTAATTTTGTTCGGTCAAAAAGCATTCTTTAAAATAAATGCCACCAACAAAACACAACAGAACACAACACGACATCGCTTAATCCGGAGTTTTATTATGAAAAAGACAACGTTGAAAATTGCTTGCTATGAAATTGAAGATATTACTTTGAAACACTCTTCTGATAACCAATTAACTTATATTCATATTCCATGTGATTATGACAAAGAGTTTTGCATGCAATTAGATGGATGGGATGAAAACACAAGTATTCCAGCCCAATTAAAAGATAAAAATATTCTGCTTTATCGTCATGCTTATGATAAAGATAATCACCACTGGATCTTAAAAGTGGCATAACGAGATGCTAAAGCGAAATAACATAAAAAAAGCCAGATAAATCATTTATCTGGCTTAGGGAAATGGCTCATTGCGAGCCGTGCGCTAAAAAGTAATTGTTGATTACTGCATAAACAAAAATCGAGGACTAACTCAGACTTTTCTATCTCACAACCTACTGTTAAATATTAGCTAACAATATGTAAAGATCCAGTAAACACCCTAGTAGCACACCATTTTCTATTCAAAAAATCTTTGCTTTTAATTTTTATTATTTAAATCAATACGATAAAAATAAAAAATCTTAGCCATATTATCAATCACTTGATTAATTACTCTCACAGAGCAACTTAATCGCATTCTGTATCACTTCTACTGATTTTTTCTTTTCAGGTGCATTAGGATCTGGCAGTAAAATAACATCAATTAACTGTGCTTTTACTTTCCCACTTTCCATTTGTTTCATTGCAATTTCATTAAGTGGATACTGCATCAGTGTTGCTGGATTAATCACAAACCAAGCACCATCAGCACGGCAATTGAGCATCACTTCTTCTCGAGTAAATGGCCAATCGTCACCAAATTGAAGTTTACTGACCGTTGAAATAGGTGCCGCCGAGAATGCTTGAAAAGAGAAAAGCATTAACATTCCCGCTAATAAAAAACGTTTCATGTGGATGTCTCACTTAAGAAATTAGGTTTTTTCGATTATATAACAATCTATACGGGTGAGTTAATCGCAAAGATGGCTACAGTAAAAATAACCATTGTTCCAAGTAATAGTTCAAACCAACTATTTACTAGCAACCATTGAAAGTTATTTTTCTTACGGATATGAGGAACTAAGACATAACGATTGATTACAGCTAGGCCAAGCATTAACACCACTAAGCTAATTTTAAGCCATAACATACTTTGATATTCAGATGATAATTGTACTGCTGGCCATTCTGGAATTAACATAACGGCACTGATAACACCAGTAATAATAACCAATAAAACAGCAATATGACCAAAAAGTGAAAACCGCTTCATTGTACTAATGATAGGTTTGATCATTCCATCTGCAAGCTCGTCTTTATTCCGTAAAAATTGCAAACAAGCGACAAATGGCCATAAACCACCAAACCAATAGGCAGCACTAATAAGATGAATACTTTGGTTAACTTTGTAAAATATCGCTTCTGATCCTGCAAACATGGCACCATGACCAATTGATGCATGTAAGATCAACATAATTGAAGCAACAATTAATAAAGAGAAGTTACGTATATAACGTTGGTGTATAAATAAAACGGCTAATGCAACGGTTGCTAATACCAATTGCCATTGCCAAACTTGACCAAATGAAGTACCTAATACCGCTTTCCATATTTCGAATGACCAAGCGTCTTCCCATCCATTTCCCATAATACCAGATTGCACAACCATCCATAAATAAGTCGTAATAAAGACAGTGACAGTACTAATGGCTAATGCAGGGCGCAAACGGACTTGAATAAGAGGAATGAACTTATCTTTTGCAAGAATGGCAGCCGAGAAGCTCAGTCCGAACAGAAACATGACTGCCACGAAATGGAAAAAACGGCATAAAATATAAACGTCTTCAGGTGTCATTATTTTACACTAAATTGATAAGAACCTTTTGTCTTGTGCCCATCAACAGAAACAACGTTCCAATTAACTAAATAATTACCTTCTGCTAAATCACTTTCTAAAGGCAATAATAATTTAGTGTTGTTAACAGGATCTAAACTCAGTTTTCCTACGGTAATTTCTTTACCGTCGCTATTAGTGACTTTAATTTTGCTAAAGGCTAATTCAATACCTTCAGAAAAGTCTAGTGTGATAACTTTAGGCGCTTGCGCTTGTTCAATAGCAGCACCTTCAGCAGGTAACTGTGATTTTAAGTGTGCGTGTGCTAATGCTTGTTGGTATGACATACCAAGGAATAAAACAGCAATAGCCGATAATTTACCCCAAGATGTCTTAAGTGTATTTAATGACATAATAACCTCTTAAATTACAGGTGATTTTTTTATTTATGAAAATATTTTATAGCAAATTTACGTCAAGATCTTCGCTTCTTGATATTAGAAATAAAAGGTTGTGAACTAGCACTCAAAATATATGTTATTTAGACCAGTTTCTGTTTCAAATATCACCCATTTTTACACTTTGAGAAAATATAATACCCATATTGACAGTCTAAACAGTTCAATACATAACCAAATACAACTAAAAGTAAAATAACCACTCTGTATAAATAACATGGGGTAGGTATTTTTTAGGGTAAAAAACAGACAATGTAAGTAAGAGAAGAGATAAGAATAGCAACAATAGAAAGGGAGGTAATATAGAAGAATAAAAAACGCCCTGCTATTCATTCACAGCAGAGCGCAATAATTCATTTATTAATTTAGGCTATTTAAAGCTTTATTAATAATTAGACATGTGCAGATGTTGATAATGTGTTCAGATCTTTATCTAACAAGAATAAAGCTTTTCCACTGTCACCAACCATTGCTAATTTATCAAGGATTGATTTGAATAATTTTTCTTCTTCATGCTGCTCTGCAACATACCATTGTAAGAAGTTAAATGTTGAATAATCCTGAGTTGTCATTGCAACATGCGCTAATTTATTAATCTCAGATGTAATATGTTTTTCATGTTCGTAAGTTTTATCGAATAACTCAGATAATGATGAAAACTCAGCAGGTGGAGCTTCAATCGCCCCAAGTAAAGGCATTGCACCTGTATCACTTAAGTAATCAAATAAGCGGTGCATATGTTCCATTTCTTCACGAGAGTGAGCTTTTAAAAATTTAGCAGCCCCATCAAATCCTTTATCGTCGCACCAAGCACTCATTTGCAAATACAGATTTGCCGAATAAAACTCTAGATTTAGCTGTTCATTCAATTTGTTGATCATATCTTGATGTAACATATTTTACGTCCCTTGCGATGAAAATTAACATTATGGATATTATGCACAGTTAAAAATAAAAATATAGCTATTTAAGTGTGCTTTTATTTATTTTTTTCAATTAACTAGCCGTAATAAAAATAAAAACCAATCTCATTTGTAATATGTTTTTAATACTATTAAAAAGCTAAATAGTATTTATTATCATTAAGACAAAACATGTATTTAATCATTGCATAAAACAACCTAACGTATTGAAATATATAAATATAATATTTAACTTTTGACTTTTAATTTTAGCTTTTATATTTATTAACTTTTTCTTTATAATCCAAGAAATTAAAATTAGCATTAAATAAAAATCATATTCCAATCATTAAAAAATATTCAAAAATAAGCTTTACCCTATATCAATAAATATATACAACGTAATATCTACAATAATCATCATTAGAAAAATAAAATATCCTTCTATTACTTGTTATCATTCCCTATTTTTTTATGATTTCTATTTTATATTGCTACATATTTATTTTTCAGACAGCAGTTTTTTTCACTCTTTTCACGTAAAAAAATACATAACTCTCAAAAAATAAAAATAATTCCAATTTTTGTGCAGTTTTTCATTTTGACTGATAAGATTAGTAGGTAACTCATATTTGTATGCACAAAAAGTTAATATAAAAGCCCTAATCATAATAAAAGGTTAATTAGGAGCCACTATGACAAAAACAGTGTTAGTACCCGTTGATTTTACAGAGCTTGGTTTATTAGACAAGGTTGTGTCTCATCTAAAAGCATTGTCTGTCGCTGACAAATTGAATATTCATTTTTTATCAGTCATTCCAAGTTATGAGTCTTTTGTCGGATTTGCATTCGCAGGCCAAGATAGACTAGCAAGTGACAAACAACGTATTGAAATTGCATTATCCACACTAAAAGAAAATTTATCGCACATTGATATTCCCAATAGTACAACTCAATTTTACGTGTCTATAGGCAATCCTCGCGATAAAATTTTAGAAACCGCAAAAAAAATTCAAGCAGAGCTGATTGTCATTGGTTCTCGTAATCCTGGTATGAAAACTTATCTTCTAGGTTCTACCGCATCTTCAGTGGTTAGTTACGCAGAATCATCTGTATTAGTCGTGCGTTAATCACCCACTTCCTGCTTCCATAAGAAATCTGGTATTCGTCATAAGCCAGATTTCTTATTCTTTTCACCATAAAATCCATTCAAAATGATATTTTATTTTATCCTGTTTATTTTTAAGAGTAATTATTAAAAATATATTCTGAAGCAATAAGATAATTATTAAAAAATGGCTAGAAATACAGTCACTTTAATGCTTTTTATATAAACTCTTATATTAATAATCTCTTAATAAATTTATATTGTTCATGATGTTAAATTATGTAAAGATACTTTTCTATTAAGGCTAAATTTAATCAACAGAGTAAAAGGAATTAAAATGAATAAAGAACTTTCTGAAAAATGGCAAGAGCGTTTTTCATTTTTTGATAAATATGGCTCACCTAAAACGCCAGAATTTAAAGCTGCTTATAAAGAACTCTCCTTTGGTAAACGTATTCTTATTGGAATGAATATCTGGGCATTTTTCTTTGGTTTTATTTACTTTCTTATTTTAGGTTTATGGCGCAAGGCATTAACATTATTTGCTATTAATATTGCCATTTTTACTATTATTGGTTTTTTACCTGTAAACAATGGTGTTATCAATGCTGTGGGTATCGCAGTTAACATTTTATGGGCGATAACAGCCAACTATGCATACTACTTAAAAGAAACCAAAAATGATCAAAGTTGGAACCCGTTCGAAGGTGTTCTGTAATAATAAAGGGGCAACGCCCCTTTATTTTCCCTTATATCTTTTTTTTTAATAACACTATATCCTCTTATCCTTATTTCATAGTAATTTTATCCATTACTCTATTTAAATATTTTCATCTAATTTACTAAAATAGAAAATAATGAAATAACACTAAAAGTTCGTTTTTATCTCAGAAGAGCACCTTGTTAATGCGCTATAATTCATTAACGCTAAATTGGGGAAAACGTATGTCTGAACACTTTCAAGGTAAATTTGAAGCTGAACTAAAATATCACCTTCAAAATCCACAAAATTTTATTAATGAATTAAAAAAATCAGGAGCCACATTATTTACATCTGAGAATAAAGAAACAGATTGGTACATGGAACATGATAATACTGAATTTTCAACTGCAACCATCAGTTTATGCGTAAGAAAAATGCTACCCTCAAGAATAAATCTTCTTATCGTTAAAGGCCCTGATTTATCACAATGTGAAGCCGTTCGCATCGAAGATGCAGAAAAAACAGTCTCTATGTTTACGACACTTGGCTACCATTGTATTCTCAATTATACAAAATCAAGAGAAATCTATTTTCTAGATGAGTTTCATATCACTATTGATAAACTAGATAAATTAGGCTCATTTGCCGAGTTTGCTATCATGACGGACGACCAAAGCAAACTATCACTCTACACGGATCAATTAAGACATTTAGCCGCAAAATTTGGTTTTACAGAAAAAGATCTTGAGAAAGATAACTATAAAACACTCATGTTAAACAACCTCAAATCATAAACAATTTTATTCAGTAAACATCTCTATAAAAATAATTAAAAACTTTCTCATCTAAGCATCGATATGCTATCAACAGATATTGATGCTTTGTCATTTCTAATGCTTTTTATCTTACTCACTAACAATAAAAAATGGGGTTTAAATAGAAGATTTATTTGAATCCTATATTTATTACATTTATCCAATAATTTTATTTTCCTTATCTTAAATAAACCTCACTCTTAGTCAAAAAATGTCATTTAGATCTAATTTTAAAGATATTTTTGCAATACCACTTATATTAATACACTGTTTTTACTAGAATTAGTAAAAAAATATATTAACAGGAGGGTTTATGCTTGAAAATTACCTTAATATCTTTATTAAGGCAACTTTTGTTGAGAATATGGCATTAAGTTTCTTTTTAGGAATGTGTACTTTTCTTGCTGTTTCTAAAGAAGTAAAAACCTCATTAAAACTAGGTCTTACTGTTACTGTCTTACTTATTATTGCTACACCTATCAACAACTTAATCTATCATTTTATCCTAAAGAAAGACGCGATAGTTGAAGGTATTGATCTTAGCTTTCTTAGATATATTACTTTTATTGGCGTTTTAGCGGCACTAGTTCAAATTTTAGAAATGTTTTTAGATAAATTTATCCCTTCACTTTATCATTCATTAGGGATCTTTTTGCCTTTATTGACTATTCATTGTGCTATCTTTGGTGCCACCATTTTTATGGTTGAACGTGATTACACCTTTACTGAATCAGTGATATATGGTGCAGGATGTGGCATAGGTTGGTTACTTGCAATTATAGCTCTCTCAGGTTTACGTGAAAAAATGAAATATTCAGACATTCCGAAAGGATTGAGAGGATTAGGGATCACATTTATCACAGTAGGATTAATGTCACTTGGTTTTATGTCATTCTCTGGCATTTCACTTTAATAACTTGTTTTTATCTTTAATATTATGTGAAATTTTCATACATCATTAGGATCATTCCCGATGTGATCTTTATTTATAGGCGGAGGGATTATAGCCCTTCCGCTTATAGCGATTTCGTCTGATTTCTTATTTTTTATCTATTGCAATCTTTTTATTTCTCTCTCATTTATAACGTTAAGTTCTCTTATTTGTTCTATTAAATAAACAAAAAATAATTTAATTTATTGCTGTTTTAATCATTATTAATTTTTTATTTTATAAATAGAAATACTGGCATTATTTAAATCTAATTGTTCAAAAATCAACTAGTCAATCACATAAAGTTAATAATAAATCAACAGGTTAACTATATTCCACGAAGGTGATCTCTTTTATATCATTTTTATTATTTATCTTTAACTTTTAATATTTAAGAAAAATTAATTAAAAATCAAAGTGTTACAAAACAAATAAATACATTTAATAAATTTATTAATCAGAACAATAAATAAGCATAAAGAATATTTATAAAATGCCGATACTATTTTTTAGTATTTGAAAAAATCAAAAGGATATATGGCATTAAATCAAAGAGTGACCTAAAAACATATTTTCATTTGTTTTTTAATTCTTTGTCTATACCAGTTACAGGAAGTAAAAATAAAACTTAAAAATCAATAAATTACACAGTTATATTTTTATGAAAAAGGAAATAACATTACATGTTTAAGAACTTCAAACAACGTTATTTGCCAAACGTCTCTTTTAATATGTCGAGTTTAAAAACAACCACCCTAGTTTGGCTTATTACAGGCTCTTTAATCTTACTTCTTGGGCTAGCTTGTGTTTTATTTCTCTCTTCAGTTAATGATTACAAGAGAAACTTAAACACACTAAATAATATCTACCATGAACAATCACTACTAAGCAATACTTGGGAAAATCTACTACAAACACGTAATACCTTAAATAGGGCTAGTTCTCGCCACTTATTAATCATTAATAAAATGGCTACCGCAAATACTGACATCTCCTCATTATTACAACAAACTAAAGAAAAACTTCAGCACGTTGAAAATGGATGGGAAAGTTTCAAGAATTTTCCTCATAATGTTGAAGATCAAAGTTATATACAACAATTAGAGCAGAAATATACTGAGCTTAATGCCGCGCTCATTGAATTTTTAGCCTTTCTAGAACAAGGCAAAACATACGAGTATTTAAATCAACCAACACAAACCTATCAAGACAATTTTGAGCAAGCCTATACTAACTATCATCAACAGCTAGAAAATTATTACACGGCTTCATTGGGTGAAGGAGAATTACTGTACGATAAAATTATTTATAGCTTAATCGCTATTTCAATATTAATTGTTATTTTTTCTTTCTTAGTTCAAGTTGTACTACGAAAAAACTTTATTTCACCTTTAAACGCTATAATGAAAAATATCGAAGATATTAGTAATGGAGAATTAGCGACCGATGTCACCACAAAAGGTCTATATGAAATAAATATTCTCACTGCCAATATTCAAAAAATGCGAGATCAGATAAAACGGATCGTCAATAACATCAATCACAGCTCAGGTCTTATTAATTCAGAATTAAGTGATATTGCTGTTATGAACAATAATCTTGCTATTCGTGTTGAACAACAGTCAGCAGCTGTACTCGAAACCTCCGCAGGAATACGACAATTAAGCGTTACATCAAAACAACATGCAGAAAATACACAAGCATCATGTGAGCTAGTAACAAAAACAGATACGATGATCCATCAAAGCAATGAAATGCTCGCTAACGTTGTTGAAAATATGCATGAAGTTGTCACGTTCTCTGAACAAATAAACGACATTACCTCTACAATCGATAATATCGCCTTCCAAACAAACCTATTGGCTTTAAATGCTGCCGTAGAAGCGGCAAGAGTCGGTGAACATGGAAAAGGTTTTGCTGTTGTTGCTAAAGAAGTAAGAGAATTATCTATTAGCTGTAATTTGGCATCAAAAGAGATAAAAGTACTTGTCGCTAATTCAAGTAAAAAAATAAATCAGTGTTTTCAGCTAGCCGCTGACGCAAACGATAATATGGTAGATATTTCTAAACATACTGAAAATATTAATGAAATGATCCACGATATTTCTATTTCTACAAATGAACAAAGTAATGGTATTGCCCAAATTGAAGATGCAATAAATCAATTAGATCAAACCACACAAGCTAACTCAACAATGACACGAGAATTAGTCAGTTCATTAGATTCTTTGCAAACACAATCAGATAGACTAAAACAAGAATTAACTGTTTTTCATCAGTAAATGTTAAGTCTACTCACAGCATAAAAGCTATCTTAATCTTAGGATAGCTTTCTTATTACTGATTTAACCCAATATTAAAAATGGCTAAATTCAGGGATCTCTTTTTTACCATGTGACTCTAGAAAATCTAATACCCTTCTTGGAGTTACATTTAATATACGCTCTTGTGGAAAATCTATTTGAGCTAATACTTCTAATACTCGATCAAAATTTCCTAGTGAAGAAGCAATGTGTGAGTCAGAGCCTAGTGCAATTAATCCTCCTGCATCACGTACTGCTTTCGCTATTTCTATGCAATTCTTCTCACTTCCTACTCTAGAATGAATAAATGATGAGTTATTCATTTCTAAAGCAACGTTGTAAGTAGCAGCTGCTTTTGCAACTTCAGCAATATCTATTGGATATTTCGGATTCCCTGGATGCGTAATCATTTGGACACAGCCACTTGCTATTGTTGCAATTAACGCTTTTGTATTATCAACAAGGCCTAATGAACTCATTACTGGATCATGAAAACCAGCAAGTACAATATCTAATTTCTTGCTCATTTTCTCACTACAATCTGTTTCACCTTTAATATTTTTAATATTCGCTTCTATACCATAAAGAATACCAACACCATCAATAATACGAGGGATCACAGGTAAGTTAGAAAAATGCCATTCATGAGGTGCATCATCCATATCTGGGCCATGATCAGTAATTGCAAACAACTGAATTCCCTGCTTTTTAGCTTGCTGGAAATATTCACTAACTGTACTGTAAGCATGTGTACTAGCAATAGTATGAGCATGTAAATCAACGGGATACATAAACAACTCCTTTCTAAAAACACCTTATGAACATCGATAAGATGGCTTTTATTGAATATAAGATCTATCTAGAATTAATTATCAATTCCAGTAAAAATACGTAATAACCAACAAGCAATGTACTATCTACTGCACTTTTTCTCACATTAGCAAGAAATGAAGATAAATTTTAATAAATATGCTTTAATCTTTAACATACTATTTAATATCAAATAGATAAATAGAGTTTCACTTTAGTACTATACACAGGGATTTTGAAAACACATTATATTGTGTAATTTCATGTTAAACCTAGTTTTCAACTTTATAAAAGGCTATTTATGTTCAACTATCCAGCAGTCGCTCATTTTGATAAAGAAAGTGAAACTTACGAAATTACCTACCGTGATTTTGATAATATACACGCTGTTGCTTATACAGAAGATGATATTGAACTAGAAGCCTCTGATATTTTACATGTGGGTCTTGAGGAGTTTATTGCGAGTAAACAGCCTATTCCTGCTCCATCCAAAGCCCAAGATGGTGATTTTATTGTCTACTTACCTCTTATTAGCTGTTTAAAAATTGCATTACATAATGCGATGTTAGAAACAAAGACAAAAAAATCCGATCTTGCAAGAAAGATGAATTTAACGAGTGCGCAAATAGAGCGTTTACTTGAAATTAATCAAACCTCAAAAGTAGATAGTCTAGAGCAAGCACTTTATTTATTAGGCTATGCTATTTCTGTCAGCGTTAATAAAGATATTAACCAACAATAATAAAAAAAATAAAAATGGCTCTAAATTGATTAGAGCCATTCGTACTAGATTATTTCACAACAAGCATACAGGATAATTAAAGCTTTTTACTTGCTAAGAAATTCGCATGGTTTGTATAAATAGCGATGATATCTTCACCACGCCCTACTAACCCAGCAACCTGATTTACCATATCCAGATGATCTTCAGCATAATTATCTTTGATCAGTTTACCTAATCGCATACTTGTACGACCTACCAAGCCATCATTTTCACGCTCAGTAAAGAATGCACTTAATACACGCATTGCGGCATGAGTAGGATCCAGTAAATTGCCTCTTTCACCAGCAATCAAACCTTGGATATAGCTACCAAATGAATAGTAATGAACGCCATTTACGATTTCTTTACCTTCACCACCACGAACAGCTGGCAACCCTTGTGGGTACTTTTTATTAAATTCAGTTACATTTTCAGTTGTTAACGCTTCTAATGCAGCGACAGCATCTTGTGGATTGCCACGATTACCTGAAAATGCAGAAATAATAGTACCAATAGCTTTCATTACTGCATCAGCAATATATTCTGGCACACTATCCTTGCGCATAATACGTCGTACTAAATCTGCAATTTCTGAACCGTGGTTTACACCATTAACAGAAGTAACAGAAGCAATGCTCTTCGCATGTTTTGCAGCAACATAACGGCAAGCTAATGGGCCTTGGCTATGACCGATTAAATTTACTTTTTTGGCTTTCGTTTCTTTGAGAATTTTTTGCACAAATTCCCAAAGTTGTTCACCACGAACTTCGTTAGAGTTAAATGCAGAAAGAGATGCGGTGAAAACTTTATGGCCATCTTTTTCTAAGGCATCGGCGATACCATAAAAATAAGGATAACCGACGATATCATCAAAACCAGATAAACCATGAACTAAAATAATTGGATATGTAGTTGACATATTTTCCACTCCTTGGGTTTAAATTAATCTATTTAATTTGCTAAACATCCTATTAGCAATACTTAAAACAACACTTAGAATACAAAGTTTAAAATACAACTTTGAAGTACAAAAATTATAGTAAGCATCGTATTTTTATACCTTAATTGTTCTAAGTGTTTTTAGCTTAATCTTTATTTTACGATCGTAAAGCATTATTTTAATTTTTTATTTATAGTCTTAATTAGCACCCGAGAAAATCAGCATACCTTCAATCATACCTTCTGCTTTTTTCAGTTTTTTTCCAATATATGTATCCGAACATTGATCATATTTTGCAAGCTGAATAAACGTTTTACCAAAAACATAATAATTAATAAGCAACTGATAGTCCTTTTTATTGTGCGCCATCAATCTTTTCATTAAGTCATTAATAATATTAGCATTATGATGAGTACATTTTTTTCTTAACTTTATACGCTCTGGAATAATTTCTTTATTATTCAATAGATTAATGGCATTTTGATCATTAGCCACCCATGTTCCCCACGCTTCTAAAGTTTTTGAAATATTTTCCATATTAACATCCTTATTTTCCATAAAGTAATAATCGCATCCTGCAATCATTTGATAATAATCCATTAACACTTAATGAATATTGATATTAATATAGTGAACAACGTGTAATTTACAACTCTGGTTTATAAAGATATTGAGTTTTTAACTTAATTTATTGATAGGAATGAAAAATAAAATAGATGCAACTAGCCACTTTAATTAAAAATTAAATTATTTTTAAATTATAAAAATATTTTCTCTTAAAATGGCTATAAATATAAAAGAGTAGCAATTATGGTAATACTTCTTCTGGACGTAAAGTGAGTACTTCATACCCTGTTGCTGTTACCAAAATAGTATGTTCTGATTGAGCAGATAACTTTTTATCTCTTGTTACAACAGTCCAACCATCTTTCTTAGTTTTTATTTTAGCGCCGCCTTGATTTATCATTGGCTCAATCGTAAAAGTCATGCCTTCTTTTAATTCAACGCCCTGTCCTTTTATACCATAATGTAGTACCTGTGGCGCTTCATGCATTTCTCTTCCTATTCCATGCCCACAGTATTCTCTCACTACACTATATCCATGACTTTGTGCAAAGCTTTGAATAGCATGACCAATATCGCCTAATGTCGCACCTGGTTTTACTTCCTTAATACCTTCCCACATTGCTTGATACGTTGTTTTTGCTAATTTACGCGCAATAGGAGATGCCTCTGGCATAATATACATTTTACTAGAGTCAGCAATGAATCCATTTTTTTCTAGTGTGATATCAACATTAACAATATCTTTGCTTTTAAGGCGCTCATCTGCTTTTGGTACACCATGACAAACAACTTCATTGATAGATGTATTTAGCACATACTCATAACCATATTGACCTTTACTTGCTGGTCTTGATTGAAGTTCATTGACAATAAAATCATCAACTTTATCGTTAATCTCTAGTGTAGAAACACCGGGTACAATAAAATCATCAAGCATTGTAAAAACTTTCGCCAATAAACGCCCTGACTCACGCATTAATTCAATTTCATCAGCCGTTTTAATCGTTATTTTATCCACTCTTCTTTCCTCTTATTCTACGTCTTGCTTGATGGCTTCTTTTTCCAGCATTTCATTGATAATCATTGGAAATGTCTTATCTGGGTTTAATTCTGCTTGAATGCCAATTTTTATCCAAAACTCTGCCTGAGCATTAACAGAGCGTGACATCACATTACTTGCTTTTCGCAAGTACTCATGTAATTCATCAGAAATTTTTACAATACCCACGCCAATCCTTATATACAAATCATAATAAAACATATACGTTCTATAATAGAATCAAACTCTTCTTCTTTCAATTGCTATTCAATACCGCCATAGGCATAAAATGCCTAAATAAAAAAATAAGGAGAAATAGGAGAAATAGGAGAAAATAAAAACTCAAAATAATGAGATCATTTTTTTATTTTCATCTACTTTATTACACCAACCCACAAATGAATAATATTTGGTCTCAAATTATCCTAAATTACAGCTGTTTATCTTAAATACAATTATCCTAAGAATTAGCTGAGAGACAAATTAGAAAGTAAACGCTAATTTGATATTAATAAAAATTAGAAACAAATCTCGCATAAATACTAAGGAAAGCAAGAATATGAATCTATTCAAAACAATCGCATCACTTTCGTTATTGAGTAGTATTTTAATACTAACCTCTGGTTGTACAACAATTGAGAGAAACTATCCCACTAGCTTAAGTGTTGCCAACGAGCAAACTGAAAATAGAGCCCTTTCAACAAAATGGGGAGAAAGTTTATCTTCTGTTACTGAAAGTGTTGAAGCGTATCGATTATCACAAACACCTTCACAAACAACATCTATATTTTATCAAAATGGAGCGCCTTCCAATTCTTATTCAAAAATTGTGCGTATTAGTGAAAGTCCAGTACAGATATCAATCTTGACTGAATACAGAAAGATAATGCCATTATATCACACACAGAATAATCAATATTTACTGTATGGAAAACAGAATGAGCGCTATATTATTTTCTTACATAACACTAGCCATAAAATAATATATGAAGCTGTTATTACTGTTGATGGCTTAGATGTCATTAGTGGAACAGCAGGCTCTTATCAAAATAGAGGTTATTTATTAAGACCTGGAGATACTTTATTTGTTGAAGGTTTTAGAAAAAATCAGCAACAAGTTGCCGCTTTTCGCTTTGGCGCTCCTGATGAAGGATATGTAAATTATAGTGCTCAAGGTGATAAAAGAAATATGGGGGTAATTGGTGTTGCACTTTTTGAATCAGAAGAAGGCTCACAACAAATGATGAAGAAATGTAGCTATTTACCAAATCCTTTTCCAAATAGTAACTATGCACCAGAGCCTTGTATCCCTTAATCTTTATCCATTAAATTTCTTCTGCTAAAAATAGCGTAAATTATTACGCTATTTTTTTGAGCAACTATGAAATAAAGCGATTTAAGATTTATATTAGCATTTAATGCTAGTGCACTTTTTCTAGCTCTATTTCAATCGTGTTAAATTCTAATAAGAAGCCATGATCTGCAAATCAGGTTTTTCTCCTCGCATAATAGCCCGCTGTTGTTCATGAACAGCCTCATTAATTGATTTTTGCTCTCCTGGTGTTCGAGTATTTTTACCACAAACTAATGTAGAACATACTGGGCTGCCTATTCTATGGCTCCCTGAATTACCCGTACTAAAAGTAACGTTATCAGTAGTACAACCCAATAATAGAAAAGATAATAAGGTGATTGCTATGCGCATAATTTATCCATATAAAATTAAATTTTAAATTGATATTAAAATATTAATAGGCATCAAAAGTATAATGTGGCTTTTGTTTCCATTTGAATTCAACAGTTTGTTTTTTTTCATTCCAAATAGGCTCAGCAACTGGCATAGTAAAACTTATTTTTTGAATAGGCTTTAATGTTGAATTATTATTTAAATACTGATCGTTGATTGATGGTTTTTTCTCATTTAAACCAACTTTAAAAACTTGTCCAAGTCTTTGTTTTTCTTCTTGAACTTCCATTTCAAAACGAGATTGCTTTCCTAACATAAAAACCAAGTTATTATTAACTGCGTGACTATCAGGAATGGAATTATCGGTGTGTGTTTCAATTAATTTAGTCTGAGTTACTTTATTATTGGTACATCCAGAACTTACAAATACAGAAAGTAATAACAATAAAAAATAATGCATAAATTGAATATCAATAAGAAATAGGAGTAAATAATTATTCCATAAAATCGATTCATCAACAAAATAAATTTTCCCATTTATATAAAAATAAAGAAATCTGCTCATAAATCGATGATAGAAAATGATTTAAGCTATAAATTGATAAAAAATACAGAGCAAACAAATAACTTAACTAAAATAATAAGAATAAACAAAAATATATCCAACGGAAATTCATGGCAACTAACTATATTAAATTATTATCATATAGAAATAAGAAAGGACACCAATAAGGTGCCCTCCAAATTTAATAATTGATATTTAATTATGTTTTTTATAATGTGATTTAACAAAAGAATCTAAATACACTTCTGTTTTATGATGAATAAATTCTATTTTTTTATCATTTGGAATAAATAACGGTATGCCCTCGCCTAATAAAATAGGTATTCTAGTTATTATAAGTTCATCAACAAAACCTTCATTAATAAATCCTTGAACTGTTTTTCCACCGTCAACATACACTCTATTATATCCATCATCTTTAAGTCTTTTTATTATTTCACTAACATTTCCTGATAAGATATTTACATTACTAGGTAATGAGCTTGGTAATTCTTTAATGGTATTACTTAATACAAAAACAGGCTGAACATAGGGCCACTCAATATCAAAACCCATTATTGTTTCAAACGTTGTTCTTCCCATAATAATTACATCTATTTCACTAAGAAAGTCAGAAAAACCAAAGTCTAAATTTTCAGGGTTTTCAATACTGGTAAGCCAATCAATATTACCTTGCTTATCAGCAATATAACCATCTAAACTTGTTGCAATATAAACCACAATGTTCATTTTCAATACTCATTCTTAGAGAAGGCATTTGATATTAACATTAAATAAATAAAATTGAAAACAAACATAGAGATAATGAAAATTAATTATTTTTTAATTTTAAATTAGATTTAATAATAAGATATTGCGATATAAAAAGTATTTTTATCTTTTAGTCATAAAAAAAGCCTTATAACTTTAATTATTATAAGGCTTATCGAAATAAAATAAAATTTATTGACCTGCTGACATTTTTTTCATTTGCTCTAAAGAATCTAAAGCTTGCTTACAAGTACTTTCCTGTACATCTTTAGGTAATGCTGCAAATTGTTCTTTAGCTTGAGTATATTGCGCTTTCATCGCTTCTGCTTGAGCTTTAGTTGCATCATTTTTTGCCATTAATTCGACATAAGAGTCAGTTTCTTTAAAATAGTCTTCACATGTTTTAGATAAATCAGCAGAAACAGCGATAGAAGAAATTGATAATAAACCCAAAGCTAAAATAAAATTTTTCATAAATATCCTTTAAGTATTGTTAACAGTTAGAGAGTTACTTCCATTATCTTTTAAATCAGTATTATCTCAAAGAATAATAAAATGGGGATAAGTATTATCTTAATT
This sequence comes from Proteus genomosp. 6, assembly GCF_040139785.1. Taxonomy (NCBI): domain Bacteria; kingdom Pseudomonadati; phylum Pseudomonadota; class Gammaproteobacteria; order Enterobacterales; family Morganellaceae; genus Proteus; species Proteus genomosp. 6. Next base: position 273,411 of record NZ_JBEEVJ010000004.1, read on the forward strand.
AAAAAATAAAGCCTAATCTAATAATGATTATTATAATAAGTGGAATCAAAATATGATAATTGAATTTAGTTTATTATTTTCCGTATCAGCTAACACATGGATGGTCTTGCATTTCTTATCCAAGTTTGTGACGAGAAGTTTATTAGTGATGACTTGAGTGATGAAGGATATGCATTTACACAATATTATTATGAATCAGAAAATAATAGCTATTTTGAAGATTTCGAGCGTGTTTTAGCCCAAGGGTTATCTTCTTCATATTATGTTGAAAATACATGGGATAATTATGAAAAAATTGCATCTGTAATTACAGATGCATATACAAAGTGGAAAAAGAAGTAAATAGTTAAATTAATCCTTTTCTAAACATCATTTTATACTCTTCATTATTGGAAATAAGTTATTTAAACAATAATTAACTTATTGCTCATTAAATTAACATTCTTAGATTCTAAAAATTATCTTATCTAGTTTATTAATTTTGACGTGATCTATATAAAAGAATCATACGTTATTCTTATATATAGTTGCTCCGTACTTAATAGGTTCTATTAGTCAGGGGGGCTTCCCCCATCAACGGAGGCATTTGATGTCTATAAAATGGGTTTTAATCCTATCTGGATTTATTATTGGTACTCTTGCGTTACTTCTTGGCATTAACGGAAATCCACCTAATATGGGGGTTTGTGTAGCGTGCTTTATTCGTGATAGCGCAGGAAGCATGGGCTTGCATCACACCGAAACGGTACAATATCTTCGCCCAGAAATATTTGGTTTTATTCTTGGTTCTTTTATTGCCGCACTTATCTTCAAAGAATTTCAATCAAAGGCAGGTTCTGCGCCTATTATTCGTTTTACACTGGGTTTTCTAATGATGGTAGGCTGCTTAGTTTTTTTAGGTTGTCCATTAAGAATGGTACTTCGTATCGGCGCTGGTGATTTAAATGCTGTTATAGGATTAGTTGGATTAATAATAGGAATTGGCATAGGTAGTTTATTTGTCAAAAAAGGATTTTCTCTACCAAGAAATTATAACCAATCTCCTATAGAAGGTTTTATTTTACCTATTATATGTATATTCCTATTTGCTCTATTCTTATGGAATAGTGATATATTTAATGCCAGTGTGAAAAGCCCTGGAGCAAGTCATGCGCCAGTGTGGATGTCTATCATCGCAGGGCTTATTATTGGTTTTATTATTCAACGCACAAGATTCTGCTTTATTGGAATGGCCAAACATGTATTTTTATCGCGCAATTACAATATGGCGTTTGGTGTAATCGCATTAACACTCGTTGTTTTTTTGGGTAATCTCTATTTAGGCAAGTTTAATCTTGGTTTTGAAAATCAACCAATAGCCCACAGCGATGGTCTATGGAATTTGCTCTCTATGGCGCTTGTAGGCTTATGTGGTGTACTTATTACAGGTTGCCCATTACGACAACTAGCTAATGCAGGTCAAGGTAACTCAGATGCAGCTGTAAGCGTCATGGGTATGTTAGTGGGGGCAGCATTTGCTCATAACTTCACTTATGCCTTAAGCCCTGCTGGAGTTACCGATAATGGTAAGCTAGTTGTTATTATTGGTTTATTGTTTGCTGTCATTGTTGCTGCTATTTATACCTATGTCGCAAATAAAGCAAAAGATAATGGAATTAGTAAAAATGGCGCATAACTATTTATTCCTTTTTCATGAGCAATACGCTGTAAAAAAACTTCAGCAACAACTCCAACAAGATAATTTTTCCGCAAAAATTATTGATGCTCCACGAAAAATATCGTCAGAATGTGAGTTAGCCATATCCATTTATTTTTCTGGCGATGAAATTTATAAACAGTATATTAATGATAACGTTAGAGCTGTTTATAAAATAGATTCAAACCATTTTGATGTACTTTGGAAAGATGAGTTTTAGCATAGTACATAACTAAGTTATTATATTTAGAACCTAGACAGTTAAAAGGCTACAATAGTAGCCTTTTCTTTATATATATAACTATATGGTTTATATAATTTTTTAATTAAAAATAAATTATCTTTCTAAAAACGAAAAACCATCCCTTTTTAGTTGGATGGTTTCTGCATCTTTATGTATTTATAGAGTAATTATTTTTTATTACTCACGCTTCTTCCGGTGGGTTTTTGAGGATCTGATGAATTTCCTCTTTCAGTTTTAGTTTTTGTTTTTTGAGCTCAACAACTTCTTCACCATATCCTCTTCTATCTTTATGTTCTAATCTAACAATTTTATGGTCAAGTTCGTTATGTTGTTCAAAAAGAGCACGAAAATGGGGGTCAGTCTGACGAAGTTTTGAAATTAAATCACGATATTCTGGAAACATAAATAGCTACCTTCCTTATTAATAGTGAATTAAATGCTCTTATAATATTTACTCAAACTGATTAATCTGTCATTGTCTTTATGTTAAAAATAAGACCAACATCAATTAATATTTTTAATTCTTAAAATAGCTCAATATTTTTATATTATATACTCTCTGCATAGTTATAAAATTCAATACGTAAGAGCATATAAAAATGTAAATCTACTTAATCTAAAAATTATAAAATAATGATAAATACTTATTAATTTATCTCTTCAAACCAAACATCTTCATATCCATCTCTATCAATAATAAAATTATATCCTTCTGGTAGATAAAGATAATTTATTACTTCAGGTAGCAGTTCTTTCAAATGTTCTGTATGCAATGGTTGATAAAAGTCGTCCTTTGCACAATATTCCTCACAATAGAAAAACCAACTTATAGTACCACCTTCTAAGTGTTTTATGCGTGTACCGTAAATAGGATTACCATTTAGGTTATCCAAAGCAATCGCTACCATGTCTTCTGGCTTTTGAGGTAAAACACCATATCTTTCACACATTATGTTCTGTTGTTCTGAAATTAATAACCCATTGTTTTTATTCATATTATATCTTTAATTTTACAGAAAACACTCGAGAAAAGAGTTTATAAGTTTTTGATTATAATTAACTTATCGTTATCTACCAAGTATTGATAAAAGAGCACATCGCTCCCTCTATTCACATAGCCAAAAGTATAAAAATGAGTAGATCTACGAAACTCCACACAATTAAATAGAATGAAAAAACATCAATTTGCTTTAAAACTAGACGACGTAAAGCATAACAGCACTTTTTACTTAAAAAAAAGCATTTATTGTTAATTTATAAAATGAAAATTCACTACATTTATATCGGTCTCTAATAGTTTTTTATACCCATCTATTCGAGTCACTAAGCCCAATGCCGCCACATTGGGCTTTTTTATTGGCAATGGTTGTTGATATCATTTTCTCATTACAATTAGCTTTACATCTCTTTAACTTTACTCAAATATTTTTTTAGTTTTATTAATATCCATACCTATATCTTAAAATTAATGGACATAAACTATAATCCATTATTACTGTTACGACTCAATTTTATTGTATAAGTAATAAAATAAGGATGCCGACTCAATTCCATTTTTGCCGGCATTTGTAACTATTTATTAGATGAAATATCTTGCTCTTGTAATTTAGAAAGTGCTAATTCTTTCATCCAATCTGCAAGTAGTGGTGCTGTTTTTATTGAATCCAATAATGCACGCTCTTTTTTTGTTAAACGAATAACAATAACTTCTGTTTTCATTGTAGACATAATAATTCCCCATTTGTAAAAGAGAAAATATTGGCACAAAACAGTAACAGAACGGTCTGACTTACACTGTTTTACAAAATCATCATTTAAAGATGATTAGCAGTACATTATCGATAGGATATTTACGATATAGTTCGTTGTTTAAGTTTAGAAAAAACATTAATATATTTATGATAAATTAGTCTTTCTGATGATGGACAGTCACCGCAAGAAATTCAAAAAAGAGAATTTAATAAATTTGCAGATAAAACCGTTGATAAAGTATCTACAATGATTGGTTGTTTTGAACGATCGGAGAAAAAAAGTAAAAGCCCTAACTCTGATAAGCCTCTGCCTTATGAGAAATTAGACAATGAGTTTCTTAAGCTTACTGTATCATTCTTTCAAATTATTCAAGAAATCAAATATTCTGGCGATACAAGTCAATACGCAAAAAATAGAATTACCAGCTCATTATTTGGGATAACGCGTTGGTTAGATAATAAATACCCATTATGGAATAATGAAAGAGCTAAAGTAGAAAGAAACGGCAAAGAAATTGAGAAAAGAGTTAAAAAAGAATTTAAAGCAAAAAGATTTTATAAAACAAAATTTGCTATCCTAGCAATTGCCACTTTTTTTGCTCCCTTTATTTTTTGCTGGTTTTCTCTACAAAAAAAATATCCTAAATGGTTTAAAGTTATCAGTTTCTTATGGGCTCTATTTTTTGCTATTTTAGTATACAGAAACCCCAAAGAATAATAGCTAGGCTATTATGATATTCTCTTATTTAGCTTATGGTGTTTTTTTAAATAAAAAACACCATAAGCTAAATAACCCATCTAAGATATATTATTCTATATAGCAAATAATTATATTTTTCTTTAATAGAATTCACCTTAAGAAAGATTATATTCTAAATAAATTTTTTTACGGTTATTTAAATTGATAAAAAAAACAAATAACATAATCATTAAGCATAAATTAATTATTTTTCACACAATAAAAAATAAAAAGGTCATTTTTTATGCTATTGAATAAACATTTTAGTAAGAATATTATTACTATAAGTGTATTATCTTTCTTAGCCAGTTCTGTTTATGCAAAAGAAAATAATGTACAAGGTGTTATTCTCTCCAATAATGAAATTACTTCTAATTCTACTTACAGTGATACAACAAATCTTTATATAGATAAAAACCACGAAATACAAAATATTACTCTTTCAAACGAGGCAATATTAAGAATGAATGGTGATAGTCTCGCGATAGGTACTATCGTTAAAGACGATGCTACTATTAGCATGTATACTCATGATGCAAAAAAAATAGGTATTCCTACTATTAAAGATACTATAGTAACAGGCACAAGTAATATTGATATGAGCGCAGGTTCATCATCTATAGGCAAATTATTTATAGATAAAAATGCTGAATTATATATTGATAACATTGATGCTGAATCTACTGATGTATCTAAAAATGATCCTGTCCCTTCAACTAAAATCTTTATAGAAAACTTAACACTAGCAGGTAAAACATATATTTTACCCTCATGGAACGAAGATTATGGTGATGATGGCGATGCTCCTAGACCAGAAAAACCAGGCCCAGAATTAATTACTCATATTAACAATCTAGAGATGCAATCTGGTAGCCAACTTGAAATGGAACATTATATTTCTGGCATGCAATTTAATCGGCTTGAATTGAAAACGCTCACCGGTGAAGGTACTTTTATTTTAAGTAGCAGGTTAGCCAATGGTTTAAGCGATAATATTTATATTTCAGATCATGCTACTGGGCATTTTGGATTAAAAATAAATGATAGCGGAGAAGAAATTTCTGATCCTAAAAATACTCAATTAGTTTATGTAAATAGAGGTGATGCTAATTTTAATTTATTAAATAAAGAGGGTCATGTTGAAGTTGGTGTTTGGAAATATAAACTAAATAGCAAAACTAATGATGGTCATACAGAGTGGTATCTTGTAGGTGGAAAATCAGGCGAGCCGGATACTTCTAAACAGCCTGATACCTCTAAACAGCCTGATACCTCTAAACAACCTGATACCTCCAAACAACCTGATACATCTAAACAGCCTAATGTTACTCAACCTATATTAAGCAATAGTGCTCAAGCCGTTATTAATATGGCCTCAGCACCACAGCATATATTGAGTATTGAGACGAGTACTTTACGCCAAAGAATGGGCTTCTTGCGTGAAAATAATAATGATCTCGGAGTGTGGGTTCGCTATTTAAATGATAATTCTCATTTGAATGATAAAGGTTATAGTCAATTCAATTCAAACTTAAATGGAATGCAAGTTGGTATAGATAAGAAGATAGCCATAAATAATAACCAATTACTATTTGGTTTAATAACTTCTTACACTAAGAGTAAGATCAAATCTGACAATATTAATAATGGTGATATTAATAGCTATAGTGGTGGTATTTATTTAACTTGGATTAATCATTCTGGTTTTTATGTAGACTCTTTATTTAAGATGAATCATCTTCATAATGAAATCAATACTAATATGAATGAAGGTAGAAGAGTTAAAGGAAATTACAATCAAAATGCGGTTACAACGTCAACAGAAATAGGCTATCCTATTGCGTTCTCAAACGCATTAACACTGACACCATACAGCCAGATCTTTTATTCTCATATTGGTAAGTCGCATTATTTATTAGATAATGGTATGAAAGCAAACATCCACAATGCGGATAGCTTAAAAGGTGAATTAGGAACCACATTAGAAAGTAATTTACTGATTGCAAACCACAATGTTAAGCCTTACATAAAAGCAGCAATATCTCGTGAATTCATTAAAAATAACGAAATAGAAATTAATAACGTATCATTTGATAGTCGTTATTCTGGGAATACTGGTAAGTACGGCGTTGGTTTAACAACTAATATAGGTAATGATGCTCTTTTCTATACTGAAATAAACTATCAAAATGGTAATAAAATAGAAACTCCGATATATGTAACAGCAGGATTTAGAATGAGTTTTTAACTATTTTATTTTTCATTTTATAAAATTAACACATAAAAAACCTCATAACTTATGAGGTTTTCTATTTCAGTTTCATATTAGTATGTTTTTGCTGATATCAGTTCAAAACCTATTGCATTTGTTTTCTTAAAAACTTCTGCATTTCCCGTTTCATAAATATTACCGTGAACAATTTTAGCACAAATCTTTACTTCACCTTCACTTTCATCATTTATTTTTATACCAGAACATGATCTTCTTCCTTCTACGTATGAGTAACTAGACTTATAGCTACTTATTTCTCCGCTAGTAAAATAAACAATATTAGAAAGTATGAAATATACAATAATAAATATAATCATAATTAATGCTAAAGGAAAAATTAATAAATTTTTTATTTCCTTATTAAAAGTTGGTTTTTTATATATAAAGAAAAAGCATACTAACGAGGCAATAAAAGAGAACCCTAATGCTATTTTAATCGATACATTTGAAACTATAACATACTCTTTAATTTCAATTTTCCAATAGAAAAATACAGCTATAATAAATAAAATTGAAATTACATAACTAAATAACTGAGAATATGAGTATTTTTTCATACCACCTCTAACCTATTTGTTGTAAGAAAATAATTATATTTTCATATAGTGAATTATATCCATATGGTGATCGCAAGGATAAATTCGTGTTGTTGTATTCTTCTTTCTGTATAATGGTTTTTTTATCATATTTCATTAATCATATATAATAATTTTAAATTGCTATTTGATTATTTTATAATCCATTATAATTTTCTTCTTCCTCCTTAAAAATTGTTATTTGTATCAAATTTCAAATTTATCAACTAAATATACAAAAAAGGTCACCGAAGTGACCTCTAGTAAGAGCGCTAAATGATTTTCAATAAAAATAGTGGTAATTAACTAGCTTTGCAACCACTCAACACTGGTTTATCTTTTCCTTCGACTAAATCGGCATTATCACCTTTAGTATAAAGCTTATAAGTATAATTTTTATTCATCGCCTCATAGTTTGCACCAGAAGCCATTTTCATGATTTTCATTGGGATCATTTCATCCATTTGATTAATGATCGCATAGCTATCTTTTGCTGTATTTACATAGATAACTTCCATCACTTTATTATTTTCGCACACATAAGAAATTTTGGTTATCTCATCAGTATTATCTGCCATAACAAAACTAGAAGACAAAATACCTACTGCAAGAAAAACACTTTTAAATAAAAATTTCATATAGTCTCCTAAATATCATTAAGTTAGCGTTTATAGAGTATTCTTTTACTCTTCACTAATTTAAAAAAATCTATCTGAAACTCTAATGGGATTTATCCAATTTATAAAATTTACTATTAATCAATTAGTTATCTTTTGTTGGCCCCATACAACGACTATTATGACAACTAGCGAACCCTGCTATCGCTTTATTTGAATATACTCGAGTAAATTTGGGATGAGTCCAAACATTAGGTTGAACATATAACCTAAAGCTTTTACCTGTTGTGTAGTAATAATGTGCTTGCTGAAAAAAGTGATCATAAGAAGAGGCCCAATCTGACTTGTTAGATACTGCACAGGCGATAAATTCACCGCCATGATTCATGGCCTTAACACAAAAATACCGACCATCTTCAATTTTTCCCGAATTAAAATCCGTTAACGTAACATTAGAATAATATTCAATATTATGACTTAATGTATCTGTGGCAAATGCCGCTGGTGTTAATAATAAAAAGGTAAAAAATAGGCTACGCATTAACATACCATTCCTTAAGAAAATAAAGATAAAAGGCCTCTAATCCAGAATAATATTTCTTATTATTTTTTATTCTTCGCGGTGAACAAAGCGACAGTACCTTGTACATGAATAGAGATGTCATGAAATAAAGAGGAAAGCATTTCTTCCAAAGAGTCCACCGAATCAGAATAATTGCAAAAAATACCTTTTTTATTGTAAATAGACATTAATTTTTTACCAAAAAAATTATGTTTGACTCCCTGCCCTAAAATCGTTGTGCCATATAAAACCCCTTTTTCTGTCAGTAAATAACTTATATTTTCTATCGCTTTTTTCTTATCATCCATCGTTCCTGGTAAACAATGTAGTAAATAAAACAATGAGATAGAATTATAAGATGCATTTAATTTATTAGAAAAAGGCTGAAAAACATCATGCTGAAGGCAATTTATTAATTTATCATCAGGTATATACTTTTTAGTATGTTCCAGACTGTGCAAATTAAGATCAGTCAATGAGATTTCTTTTATATAATTTAATGATTTTTTTAAATAAAAGCCCGTTCCAACACCAATATCCATATGGCGCTCACCGAGATGATTTTTAAAATGTGGAATTAGATATTTATTCGTATCACAGTGCCATGCATAGCTATTAGAAATATTAAGCACCCACCAATCATATAGCTTCAATGACACTGGTGTATATACTTTGACTCCATCATGTGTACTTAATGTCATACAATACCCTATCATAAAATGACTATTTTATTTTTTATTTATTGTATGAATAGTTGAAAATACCGAATAATAAATCAGGAAATATTTTTAAAACATTATCTACTCACTAAGTCACTTACTTTATTTCTCTTAATTATAAAAATTTTTTTCATTACTAGAGACTATCAATAATAACAATGAGATATGATTTATTATCCTATTTTTTCAAGTAAATCTCAGTAACAACTAGCAACCATAACTTACCTTTATAATCTAAATATGATTAAGTAATAATACTATTAACTAACTTATTCTGGTGATAGTTATGTCTTGCAAGCACAAAATTCCTCTTGGAATAAATGTGTTAGATGCTACTCAAACGCGAATTGAATGGTTATTTGATACTTTTGAACAAATCTCTCTCTCCTTTTCTGGAGGTAAAGATTCTACTGTTCTTTTTCATCTTGTTGCTGCTGAAGCAAGAAAACGACATCGAAAATTCAATGTCATGTTTCTTGACTGGGAAGTGCAATACTCCGCAACCATTAGCCATGTTGCAAAAATGAAATCTTTGTATGAAGACTGTACGGAGCGATTTTACTGGATTGCATTACCTATAACGACGGAAAGCGGGATCTCACAATATGAACCAACTTGGACGGCTTGGGAACCAGAAAAAAAATGGGTAAGGCAACCTCCAGAATACGCAATCACTGATCCAGACTTTTTCCCTTTTTATCATCCGAATATGATTTTTGAAGACTTCACACCTGCATTTAATCAGTGGATCACAGGAAATCATCGTAGTTCAGTTATTTTATTAGGGATCAGGACGGATGAATCATTAAATCGCTTTATTGCTATCAATAACAACCAAAAACTACGTTATGCCGACGATATCCCATGGACAACGGCATCACCCGAAGGTTTTTATTATATGGCCTATCCTATTTATGACTGGCATGTAAAAGATATTTGGACATACATTTCACGTTTTAACCTACCCTATAATTCTATTTATAGTCTAATGCACCAAGCTGGGGTTAGTTTAAGTCAAATGCGCATTTGTGAGCCATTTGGCCCTGAACAACGCAAAGGGCTATGGTTATACCATGTTTTAGAACCTGAGACGTGGAGTCTAGCCTGTGAACGAGTGAGTGGTGCTGATGCGGGTATGTTATACACCCAGCCTCGTAATAAATCAGGTTTTTTTGGACAACGCAAAATCAGCAAACCCGCCCATCATACATGGAAATCTTACGCCCACTTTTTGCTAGCGAGCGTACCAGAACAAACAGCCGAACATTACCGAAATAAAATCGCAGTTTATCTCCATTGGTATACTGAGCGAGATTATCCAAATGGAATACCAGATGAACAAGAGGGTGATACTAGCAGTAAACAAATTCCGTCTTGGCGACGGATCTGTAAAACTATTTTACGTAATGATTTTTGGTGTAGAACATTAGCATTTAGTCCCACCAAATCACACTGTTATGACCGATATTGCAAGCGGATACAGGAAAAACGTAAAAATTGGCAGTTGATTTAATAAGAGGTGAATATGACTATTGAAACAGTGTTTTCTTCGCTAAAAGATTATCTGCTAAAACTAAATGATGAGCAAAAAATCGAAGCTATCAACAAAATCAAATTATTTCTTCATCAAATTAGTCCGTTCAAAAATGAACCCATAGATTGTGTTCTTTGGATAAAACAAAATCAAGTCGTAGCAAATGACTACAACCCTAATGTTATGTCTCCCACAGAAAAGAGATTACTCAAAACCTCATTGATAAAAGACGGTTATACTCAACCCGTTGTAGTATTATCTGCACAACAAAATAAAACTAAACAATTGCAGTGGCAAATCGTTGATGGCTATCATCGTTATTTATTAAGTAAAGAAAACGCCTTAAAAAAACGAATTAATAATTATTTACCAGTCACCATCCTTGATGTTAAAAACAACACAATATCAGATCAAATAGCAACCACTATTCGTCATAATCGAGCAAGAGGACAACATCAAGTCGCAGCTATGTCAGATATAGTTAGAGATCTATCCAGATTGGGATGGAGCGATAAACAAATTGGTGATGAACTAGGTATGTCACAAGATGAAGTATTACGCTTAAAACAAATCTGTGGGTTAGCAGAATTATTTTCAAAACACAATTTCTCAGAAGCTTGGACAGTAAAATAAGGCGAACAAGTCACCCTAAATACGTTAACCACAACGTTTAAAAAAGCGAGAGATAAATGTGGGTTAACTTGGGGAAAAAGCACAGCCCCTACTTTCCATGAACAACGATCTTTATCCGGGCGACTTTATCGTGAGCAAGGAATTAATACACAAAAAATATTGAGGCATAAAACACAAAATATGACCGCTAAATATCACGATAATAGAGGCAAAGTGTGGTAATTATTGCTGTTTAATTGAAGAGTTTTGGGGATATTTTGGGGAAGAATTTTATAGTACAAAAAATAAACGGGAACTAATAAGCTTCCGTTAACTATTTATCAAATCAACAATTACATATGTTTGATAATTGCGTCACCAAACTCACTACATTTCAGCAATTTAGCGCCTTCTAGCTGACGTTCAAAATCATAAGTTACAGTCTTAGCGGCAATCGCGCCTTCCATACCTTTAATGATTAAGTCAGCCGCTTCTGTCCAACCCATATGGCGTAACATTATACCCATAATAATTAAGTAACTTATTAAATAAATTATAATTATTAGAGTGATAATTTATTTTTTACGTGATCTTGGTTTGTATGTAACTGGTTGATTTTTAGTTTAGGTTGGGGGGGTTTTGGGGAAGATATTTTAAATGATTGAGAGCTTATAAAATTTGCTACCAAGTGTTCAAATCCATTATTTATGTTAAATAATAGAAAATAATGGTTTAGTTATAATAATTAAAACTAGTAATAGATTAGAGTATCTTATTCAAACTGAAAATAAAAAATAACAATTTATTATGCAACTGTTCGAACTTGATTATCAGCTTTGAGCGAGAAGCGGAAGTTATTTATATTCAATTTTTATCCTCTGGCGTTCCCTGATGAAATACTAGTCTCCATTACTCATTACCTATCATACTAGGAAATGTTCAGAAAGGATTAATGATGAATTTACATCAGAGGAGCGTCAATAGCTACCAGTACTACAGAATGCAGGAGTATCGGCGGTACAAAGTTATTTTTATCGATTAGTGAATTCTCTAAGGTTACATCTCTTTTATAGCTTTAAACCGCTGTGAAATTACTTTACTCACCATCATCTAACTCATTTAAAAACCTAGCAAGAACATCTCCGTGGCACGGATAGGGTTTACAATGGCAACCAAGGATTTTTCCTCTATGTGCTTTCAGCTTTTCTTTGAATTCCTCCCCACCTTTTAAAAAATTTCTATCAAAATCATACTTAAACTTTCTTATAACTTCATCACGATCACCATCGGCTCCAATCGCATAGGGATTACCCCATAAAGTACCGCGACCGCAATATACATCGAAGTGTTCACCCCTGTCTTTATTAGCTACAAAAGTAATTTTATCTTTTATATACCTTATAGGAATTTGTGATACTAACGTTTCATAAATTGTTGTGAACTCAGGTTTCAACGCGGAATCAAAAACAACGACATGCGTTAAACCAAGATTAGAAAGATCTGTAAGAAGGTCAGGATCAAGTTTAAAAATCAAATCAGAAGAAAAATAGTTATGTATCAAACTCTGGTTATCTTCAAAATAGAATACTTTGTATTCACTTGATTTGGAGAAGATACGGGTAAGCTTTCGCTCAAACTTACCCTTTGAAGCAAAGCTAGGATGATACATAATCAGTACTTTCATCATATTAAATGCTTAACCTCAAAATCTGTATCCCAATGCTTGTTCAGATATTCTATCACAAGACGACGATGACAGTGATGGGGCTTGTGCTCACTACATAACAAGCAACCGTCAGAAATTAAGCTCTTATCAATACGCTCAATATTCCTTTTTGCCATAAGATTCAGAAAGTTATCTTCGTAAATTTCCCACGGAACATTACCTTTTTTATAAGGATCGAGCATCTCTTTAGTTGGAGCGAGATCTGGAACATGGGCGTAATCTACCCCGCATAGCTCACGAAGGAAAAATTCGAGATCTTTCTTTTTAGCAAAACCAGCAAGTTGCGACACGTTGTTTAGCCGGACATCAACCAGAGTTTTGATGGGCTGCGACTTAATCAAAGTAAAAAATTTTTCAGCCGTTTTTTCAGTAAAACCAATTGAGTATATATTCATCATAGTATGTCTGCTATAAGTTTATAATGGAAACCACCGAAAGTATCTAAAGCAAGACTAATTGTGATATAAGCATTTTTATGAATATGTGTACCTAATGGTTGGTTTTCATAAAAATCTAACCAATAAATATCTGTGATTTTTAAATTGTAAGTAGTGTTGTTATATACAAACTCGCCTCTTAACTTTAATTTATTGTCCCATTTAGATGCATTGATTGTTAGTTTTCCAACATAAATAAAATATAAACTCTCATCAATTTTTTGGGCTTCTTGAGGACTTACTTGATCGTTGATCCCACCACCAGATTCATGATTATTATCCCATAATGAATTTGGGGCGTCGCATAATAAAGATAATGTGGCGTTTGTATATTTATATTCGTCTACTTTTTTCCAGTAGAATTTACTATCAATAGTATAGTTTTCAGTTTGAAACTTTTGTGGGGTTGCTTTTAGAAAAGTAGCAGAAATGATATCGAGAGTACTAGCTGATGAGTGATCTGAATAACTACAATCTTCGCTGGTTATGGTGCCATATTGATTTATTGGCCTTATCCATTCACCTATAGTGCCATCTTTATCGATCAACTTTCCAGCAACACAAAAATCGTTATTTTTCTTAGACTTACTTAAACATACAAAGGTTTTATCTACCATGATTTAACACTCCAATGATTAATGTATCAACACTACCATCAGATACATTCTGAAGCAACACTGGTTCTCCATGAGTATTCTAAAGACCTTGTAGTTTCGCCGTACTCTTTAAATAAGGTAACTCTCCTTCTGTCAGACTAGTTATTTTCATGATTGTATTGCAGTCGATGTCGTTCTGTAGCATGGCAAGGACCGAGTACAAAATGCAGATTATAAGATGGTGTGGATTCATGAACGAGGTGCATTCGAATATCTCGAACTCGTGTTTGCTAATGAAGATGGTACTTCAAACCGAGCGCGTCACGAGGAATCAGGTCGCTTTTCTAAATATTTTTATAACATTAACTTTACGGATTCCCTCATTAGTTATCATAACTATCTTTTTGATAAAGATAGATAAATTTACAACCCATGGGTTTGAGAACGAGCTTGGAGATGATGAGGACAAATTTCATGATTGCAAGTTTAACCCAAGGTTCACGCAGCAAGGAAAAATAAATTCATCAGAATGATACTTAATTGGTGAATCATATAGAATTATGATGAAAACCGTGGAGTCAAAACAGACATAAATTTTAATGGCAACAAGCTCCCGCAGAATGTGAGTTTACACGAGGAAAATCTGACGCAATATCCGCTTCTGGCATAAACCCAACCGCCAACGAATATATAAGTTTTACACACTCAATCCTTTATTGTAGTTTTCTATCACCCACCATACTCCCTCACATCAATATAAAAATACTGCTTTCCTAGTGAGGTTGTTGACATCTGTCCTGAAACTATCATGGAATGAGGGATAATACGGTTACCTCGTCCACAAAGGGTTACCCTAATTGTTTTTCCTCCCATCGAATCCATCATACCAATATGCCCAATTGTTGTGACTAATACCGCACAAGGGAATCCGACATCTACACCATTCCAATTATTTCCTGTGAGCACAAAGTTATTTCCCTCTAATAAATTAAGTGGCCTTTGGCTTGAAGCGTGTGTAATAACACCTTTATGATAGATTTGAATTCCCCATTTTTGAGGATGAAGTGAAATATGATAAGAAGACTTCACAAATACATAGAGCTCATATTCTGCTGAATTACCTTGAATAGTATCGATTAAATTCACACACCACGCATTATTCTCATAAATCACTTCAGATAATCCACCTAATGATGGTTTAGAGGAATTAAGAACTCGAATAAAAACAAGTGGCACTGCGTTATTATTACCTTCGATAATTTTAATTAGCCCTGGCTTAGTTTTTATCTTTTTTAAAAATACGGCTGATTCATAAGGTGTTAATTCTTCGGTAATACCCTGATTAAAAAATAATGCACCATATTTACTCATTTAATTAGTACCATAATAATTCCATTAATCGATTGACTACCACGTAAAGAATTCCACGAAATTTTATTATTCTCGACTCTAACAGTGAAATAAGATCCTCGATTTCTAGCTACAATATAGGCGGCCAATGACCGCCCTTTAGGAATATTATTATAAGTTTTACTGCCATTTTGAGTGACCGCTATTTGGTCAAAAATAAATGAACGCCCTGTGATTTTTATTGGCTTTCCTTTTTCATATATCTCTATTCCCCACGACATGAGAAATCCTCTACGGCATCAGGAGATACCCATCCTCCTAAGAATTTAAATCCTAATTGAGGTACAGCATGATAAAGAGGCCCTTTAATGGTTTCTCTCTTTTTATCAAACTTTACCAATACAGGTTGTTGATAGTGAAAAGTTTTTATTTGGTAAACACCTTGGCAATCGACTTTTTTATATCCAGAGGTACACCCTGACAATAATAATGCTGTAATTAAAACAATAAACTTCATACGCTACCCTAAATAACCTATTTTTGCTGCTAACTGATTGTTTTCATCGTAAACATAAATAGTATTATTTGTGATCACTAACCGCCCTTTTGTTCCTCCTGAGTTAATATCTAACCGTCCACGAAATACTGCATCATTTAATTCCACATTCCCTGTTGTGGCATCAATATTAAATCCTTTCTTGCCCGCTAAATAATTAGTGGATGTGATTTTTTTACCTACCGATAATTTATCAATGGTTGCCTTGCTAAATAACGCATCATTGAAAAAAGCTTGTCCATTTTGGATCACAAACGGTGTCACCACTTTGCCGTTTAATGACGATATCACCGCAAAGTTTTGGGCATTAACCAGAAATTGGCTATTTCCTTGTGCATTAAACCCTAAGCCAATGCCAGTAATGACTTTATTACCTTTGCTATCCTGCTGGACTTTCATTGTCCATGATGCCGAAATTTTGCCATTTATGTCTGTGACCACTTTCGAAGTTTGTTCGATTTTGGCTGAACTTGTACCCACTTGGCTTTCTAAACGAGTGACTTGCTGAGCGGTAGAGGTCACCTTTCCTGAAACCTCGGTCACTTTAGTTTCAAGTTGGTTTACCGCATTCGCTGTTGCATTGGCTTTCTGTTCGCTGGACTTAGGCACTTCATTCACCACAAATCCTTTTGGTGCCACCAATTGTTTGTTATTGGTATAAGTGCTGGTGATGATTTGATGGTTTATACTTTTATGCTTAGTAAGCTGATATTTTGCTCCTCCTCGCAAATAGATATATTCCACAGAGCCATTCGTTAATTGAGCAGGCCCCATCACAGGGGATTGATTTGTCCATTTCCAATCAAAATTATCAATGATGCGATTTTCAGACTGAGTCCCCCATCCAGAACCACTGACTTGCCATTCCACAATCATGGCAAAGCCTTTGGTGCTATGAGTGGCATAGCTGGGTTTATTGTCTGAATATTGCCCTAAGGTTCTAAAAACCTTAAAGGCATAACGTCGAGAGGTTACTAAAGGTAAAATCACCGGATAATAGGTGTTTTCATTGAGTTTAGATAAATCTAAATCCACCACCACAGATTCCGTTAAATCAGCTTTCACTTTCTCTAATTTGCTGGATAACGTTTGCACCTGAGAGGTTGCGGACGTCACTTTGCCATCGATATTAGATACTCGCGTATTTAACGCATTTACCGCACTGCTATCAGCTTTCCCCTTAAGATTTGAATTGAGCGTTGAAATCTCTTGCGTTTGGGCTTGCTGTTTCGAGGTGAGGGTTTCTAATGATTTATTAATCGCGGAAACATTCCCATTCATCCGTGTTTCCAATGATTGTCTGGCTTTCGCTTCCGCCTGGTCACCTGTAACTCGCGCTTGCTTCTCTGCGGAGATGAGTCCTGCGGTGACTTTCGATAAATCATTGCCAGTATAATCACCACGAAGTTGAGTGGCTAAGGATTGTCGTTGTTGTGCTTCAGTTTTATCAGCCTCAATGCGTGCTTGTTGCTCTTGTTTAATTGCGGCGGCCTGTGCTTCTGTTGCCGTTGAAACTTGGTTCATTCGCTCAGCTAATAATTTTCCTGCCTCCTCCAGTTTTTTTTCGCTTTCTTCAATCGTTGCTCCATGCCTCATCAACTCAGATAAAATCTTGTCGTGATTTATCCGCATCAACTCATGTAATTCAGTAATATCGAGTTGGTTAGCCTTGCTGTTGATCTCACCTAATAGGTCTTGCGCTAATTGGTCTCGGCTAATTTGCCCCGCTAATTCCTCAAGAATTAAATCCGTTTGAGAAGAGCAAGTACCCGAAGCTTCCACAAACGGTGATTTGCCATAGCTGTTGATTGTTCGAACATAAAAATAATAGGTCTGTCCTGCTTTTAAATTCTCTTGCGTCCAGAAATTCCCTTGGCCAACTTTATTTGTTTTGGTGATCACTTCATTTTCAGAAAGATCAGCGAGTTTTTCCTCACTAAACCAAAACTCAAAGGTATAACCAAAGACAGCACTATCGCCTTGTTTCGGTGCAACGGTCAGATTAAATAAGCCAGAGGTAACATCAATATATTCAGGAGGAGGTGGTGCTTGAATAGCAAAATCACTGATAGCAGGTGCCGACATCGCACCAGCCACATTTGTTGCCCTAACTTCAACACGATAAGTGCCTCGTGCTAATCCGTTAATATCAACACGCTCAGCTGGTACCTGAATAGATTGAATAACGTTGCCTTCTTGAAGAATAGTGACGGTGTTATAGCGCACATCAGTAGCAACATTCTGCCAAGAAAGTGTACCTTGTACGATGTCACTGACTGCAAGTGGAACAAAGGTAAGATTAATCGGTGAAGCAACACCACCAGCGGGTAAACTCACAAACGGCGGACGCTCAAAAGGCTTGCCAATCACATCTTCATATAGATAGGCACCATCCTCTTCCAACGTTAAAGCCACACCATCTAAAGCATGAAATGCCCATTCGGCAATACGAAATTCCA
This sequence comes from Proteus genomosp. 6, assembly GCF_040139785.1. Lineage (NCBI taxonomy): Bacteria > Pseudomonadati > Pseudomonadota > Gammaproteobacteria > Enterobacterales > Morganellaceae > Proteus > Proteus genomosp. 6. The sequence continues at coordinate 291,856 of NZ_JBEEVJ010000004.1, forward strand.
GCCCACTAATCCCCAAAGCCGGTAATTCTAAAAGCACAACTTCCCCCGGACGATAAGCATAGCCGTCTAAGTTCATCGTGAGTTGAACCCGTCTTCCTGCTTTCTTTTTACGGAGATATTGGCGAGCTAATCGTTGGGCTTGATAAGGGCTGGTGACAAAACGATAGTCGATATTCTCTCGAATTTCTAAGCCATCCTCTTTCACCCATTCGTCCACAATCACAGGCGTGAAATCCGTTTTTGTGTATAACTGTTTGGCATCAATAAACGTGCCATACACTGCATTTGTGGCATCTTTTAATCCTGTTTCAGGGGTACATGTGACTGTGCCAATCAATTGTGATTCAGTGATGGTTTTTATTGCAGGCCCATAATAAGCGCCAATTTGAATACCGTGTTTTCCTGCGGTGAATGTCGGTTCCGCGTTGATACATTTGTGCATCGCGTCCAAAACACTGGATGGACTCTCATTTAAATCATAAGCACCATTAAGGGTATATCGCGACTCAAATCCGCCTTCTGGTAGACTCACTTTTTCATCACATAAATCGGCTGCCTGTTTAAAGCTGTCAAAATCAATATCCGTATCAGGCACTTTTAAATAATGGCGGTAATAATCCAAAATGACTAAGGCCCCATTGTTACTCCACTCGGTTTGCCCAGTGCGAGGATCAAACAGATGTTTTCCCCATACTTCACATTTCACATTGGGTAATCCATAAGGGAATTTTTCTTGGTCAAACGTGAGTGTCACACGTAACCACGCCAGACCTCGACCAATCATATCCTCTTTCCATGACGGGCAATTTTTAAGCATAAAGGGATCGACATCTTCCCTATCGTTATGTAATTCCCATGAGGCTTTATCACCAAACGTCTCAATGAGATCATCCCCCAACCAAATCTTCCCAATTTTCTCTATGGGGTGTCCAGCAAGTGCCAACGCCAGTGTGATTTTTTCATTTTCATCTTGTTCGCCAGTTTCTTCCTCTGCGAAGAAAAGTAAACCCGATATCACTGTTTTTCCGACAATTACGGTTTCAGGTGCAGACGATGAACGTAACATCTGTTTGCGTTCACTGGTATCTCGATAATTCATGGAAGGCAGTTTAGGCTTAAAGATAAGCGAACCCGCGACTTGAACCGCAACGCCTGCTGCCATCAGTGCCATGCCCATCGCCGAGGTGACGCCTCCGGTAAACAGCCCAGCAATCATTAAGCCAGCACCCACAACTTTTGAAATTAATCCACCACTCCCACCCATTATTCCACTCTCCACGCTTTGATTGGGTTAATCTGCACCGGCTTCACACCTTCTGGGGTTACGCCCCAATAATGCCCCGCCCAGACCACGGCTAAGCTATCACCGTCCTCACCTTTGAACAGTACGAGGTCGCCACGCTGAACCCGCTCAATCTCAATGGATTTGAAATAGCGTGATACGGCTTTCTCTAAGGAGCCAAATTTAGATTTGATCAAGTTGAAGGCTTCGGCTTTGGTTTTATAGTGATTGAGATAAGGCTTTATTGGAGAGAAACCGCATTGTGCGTAAATACATTCAGAGGCGAAAATACAACAATCAAATTCCCCCCATGAAAAAGGGCGACTCATCGCCGCCCTTATGGTTTCAGGTAATTTAAGTGTCCAGTTAGGTTGTTTCATGTACTGACCTTAAATAGCAAAAAACCCACAAAAGTGGGTTTAACAAAGCAATAAGATTATTTATAAATAAATGCAGGTGCATCTTTCTTGCTACCCCAATAAATCGCTCGTTCAGCCATTTGAGCAACATAACGAAAGATACGATCACCTTGTCTTCGAGATGACCACGACTCATCGGTAAATCTATCGGGTAACCCGATTGACCATCGCTCGAATCGATTAGAAACATTAACACATACGGCATTTTCTTCGCCAGACACCACATTAATCGATGTGATTTGTCCGACAAATAAGACTTCAGCAAGAAGCGGTTTCCCCTCTTCGCCGATGGCAACCATCATCAACCGCACTTCTCGCCCCCGACTTTGCTCATTCATCACCATCCCCACCAGCGATTTATCAAAACCGGCTAATTTAAGCTGTAGTTGTGGAGGGCTGGTTGTCTTATTTTCTTTCAACTGATTGATTTCGCCTAAACTGCCCACGCCCAAATAAGTTTCACCCGCAATAATCAGTTGCCCAACGCCGGTATGCGCACAGGTGACGCCTGATTTCAAATCGAGTCTGGCGGCTAAGACGATATAAGCCCCCTCATTAATCGCCTTTACCATACCGTCAGAAAATGGATGATATTACATTAGTACAACACCTCCTCAAAAGATAACGTGATATGGGTATACCCCAAGCGGCGATGCTGAAATTTCCCCTGTTCATTATCAACAAGCCGAAAAATCCCAAAAGGTCGCTCAACCTCGAGCATTTCATTGACGGTAGGTGACATTCTTAACATCGGTGAAATAGGAATATTTGCACGCCCATTATTGTCACTGACCACATCCGCCACCACCATTTTGAGTTCATTACCCACAGTTAAGCGATCCCCTTGCTGTAACACACGCATATTGCGCTTCCAGTCCTTTGTTTCTAGCCGATGACCTAATTGGCTTGGTATTGCAATACGAGGCGAACCATACCCATAACGCCCTTTTCTTATCCAACTGGCTATTTTGACTCGCCCCGACATGCCATCCAATGAAGCCACCAGCGCTTCTAACTGGCGCGATTTCTCTTCATTTAAATTATTAAATGTCAGTTCACAACGCCAATGGCTTCCCGGAAAGCGTACCGTCTGGCTACTTCCATTAAATGGCGAGGTAAAGGTTTTGCTGTTACTCAATAATTGCCAGTTTTCCTGTGTGGGGATCACCTCTTTTGGCCATTCAAGAATAGACATTTAAACTCCTAATGTTCTGCGTGCTGCACCATTACTTTGAAAGTCTTGTAACATCATCGCGTGAGCTTTCTGTGCGCCTGCTTCTGTCCCTTGTTGTGCGGCTTCCTTCATTGCCTGTGCAAGTACAGCGTCACCATTTCCTGTCACCGTAATATGATTGACGATGGTCATTTGCACACCACCTGCACGGGCTAATGTCGATTGTGGTGTAACGGGTATTCGCCCTGCGACCGCCCCCACAAAGCCCCCCGAAGCATAACCTTGCGCCGCATGCATTAAGCGATAGAGATTGCCGACACCCAATTTAGCCGTCGCTTCTTTGGTAAAAACAAACTCACCACCATGTACAATCCCTTTAGGTTCGAATTTTCCTCCATGCCCCGTATAACCACCGTAAGCATGCCCTTTGCTCATCCATCCCATATCAAAGCCCATTGCCTGCCCACCTGCTTCAATGGCTTTGAAAACCAACATTTTCATCACCATTCGAGTGATATCAGAGATCACCGCATTAGCAAAATCTTTAAAGCTTCCTTTACCCGTTAAAGCAAAATCGGCTAATGCATCGGACATATTATTAAGCGCATTGGTAGTGACATTTCTGACGTTCTCCATCACATCCATGGCCGATTCACTGAAATCCGATAAGCCTTGTTTTAATCCCGCCATCGGATCACCTTTCATGACCTCTCGCTTCCTCAGTTCTTCCTCAATCTGCTGTTTAGTGAGTTCAACATTGCGTTGTAAGTTCGCCAGCTCTTTCTCACCTAAATCCACACTGGCTTGCTGATACAGCACATCAATCTGACGAAGGGCATTAAGCTTTTCTTGCTCTGCGCGTGACTTTCCTATCAAGGTGGTTTCAAATTGCATCTGCTCAATTTCTTTACCGCGATCATAAGCAAATTGCGCAACCGAGTTGGCACGCGCCAGATCATCAATGGCTTTCGCTTTTTCTTTGATCGTCTCAATCGCTTTGGGATCGATTTTTAAGATGGCATCAAACTTATCTTTATTCTGTTTGATATCGGCTAATGCGGATGTGTATTCATTAAAGGAAGAGGTGGTGCCATACAGCTGAATACTTTGTCCATCTGCAATCAGTGAGGCTTGTTTTTCCTCTAATTCCGTTAAGATTTTGGTGTATTGCTTGGCATAATCAATGGTTGATTTGTGGCTGGGCTTATACGTCCGTTTGGCTTGCAATGCCAGTTGTGCCTCAATTTCCGCTTGTAAGGCTTTATCGTAGCCTTGCATATCTGGCGTAATTTTGCGTGAAGCCAATACATCTTCTGCATTTAATTTCGCTAATGCCTTCCCTGTGGCTTGCGCTTTTGCCACTGAACGTTGCGATTTTTCAATCGATTCATCAATCTGTTTAGCAATCGCCGTGGCGGCATTCACTTGGCTATTTGTCGCCTGAAGCGTGATATCGATGAGTGATTCATATTCAATGCCTAAACTCTTTAAACTCGCCTTAAGTGAATTAATAACGGCATCAACATTTTGTAACTCAGTGGCATAGCGTTTATATTCAGGGGCTTGATCGCCCACTTTTTCTTTGAGTGTCGCCAACATATTTTGCATATTGGCTCGCTGACGCTCTAAGTTATTAACTTGCTCTGCATATATCCCCATCGCAGCATCAAGCTCTTTTTGCTTTTCAGCTACTCGTTTAAGGTATAAATCCCCCACTCCTTGTTCAGTAAACGCCTTTTCACTCTCAACGCTGTATTTTGATAGATCTTGTAAGGAAATAACCTGTTGTTTAAGTTCCTCGATTTTCTCCAATTGCGCGTTAATACCCGATGAAACTTTGCTTAAATTCGCCACTAACGTGGCATTGCTCATTTTGTTTAACGCTTCTGTTGATGTATCAAGGGAATTAGCAAATTCAATCGATTCTAACTTGGCTTGTTTGACATTTTCGCTGTATTCATACAATCCCATGCCCAATGCCGCAACACCCGTCAACACTAATCCAATAGGGCCACCCGCTAATCCCATAACACTGTTAAGTGCTCGCCCTGCCACCGTTGATTGACGCCGAGCGGTCGTTAATGCACGTTGAGCAACGTTTTCGGCGGTTAATGCTTGTGTATAATTTAGAGAGGCTGTTCTTGCGAGTGACTTTGTGGCGATAAGGTTATCAAGTGCTATTTTTTCCGCGTTAGTGCCTCTAGCAACTTGATATTCCATTTTGGCTCTATTGAGCGCCGATGTAGCAGCTTCTTTATCCGCCCATGCCTTCCTCACGGTACTGGTTGCTGCCACACTGTTTGCCTCTGCACTCTGTAATGTGGCTTTGGTTTCATTCAATGTTGTCTGATTTTTCAGATAAGTGGCTTTCGTCCATTGAGAGAGTTTTGCTACCAATGCCGTGACGGCGATCCCTTCAACCACTTTAGCGACTAACGATAGATTATCAGCAAGAGTGGTCATCCCTGTGGTAAAAAGCTGAGTCGCACCTGTACCTTGATTCGCTTCACCGATAAATTTTGTCATCGCCGATTGAAGATTAGTGAAACCTTGGCTAACCGTTGTCACGCTGGTAGCAAATTTTTTATCCACACTGTCGGCTGCACGTTCTAAGGCTTGAATGACTTTTTCAATCGTCATTTCACCGTCTTGGGCTTTCTTCCTTAATTCGCCCACACTGACGCCCATCCCGTCAGCGATGGCTTTTGCTAACGCAGGGGTTTGCTCCATCACTGAATTTAGCTCTTCGCCACGTAACTGCCCCGAAGCTAATGCTTGACCAAATTGAGTTAATGCCGCTTGGGCTGCGGTTGCACTCGCGCCTGAAATCGCCACGGCTTTTGAAACGGTTTCAGTGAGTTCAGCGACTTTTTGCTGACTTAATCCTAGGCGATCGGCATTATCCGCAAAACGCTGATAAATCTGTGCCGTCGCATCCAACGATTGATAGGTTTTCTGGGCAATGCCATAGACGGCTTGTGTTGCTCTATTTAACTCGACAGAACTTTTTGTCACCAGTTTTAAGCGGTTCTGTAATTCCGTCCAACTGTCGGCATAATTGATTACTTGATGAATGGATAATGCACTTGCGGTAACACTCGCAAAACGAGTAAAGAGTGCAGAGGATTTTGCAGTTTGCGATACCATTCGCTCTTGTTGTACGGTGATAGCTTGAAGGCTGACGCGAATACTTTGCCCAAATTGTTCTGTTTGGCGCTGGCTACGGTTGATCGCATTTGTGAAATTTGCCGTATTCAGCGTCAAATCAATATTTAATCTACCTAATGCTCCCGCCATAAATTAATTCCTAAACCTAAATAGAATTAAGATTTTCACACCATAAATGTGTAATAAATCAATTATATTCACTATTAATTTAATTATTGATAAACTGAAATTTCGAATACTAGAGGAGATATTTATGAGACTTATTCTGGCGTTATTGCTACCTTGGTTACAATTTTTCACGATTGGTCGCCCATTTGCTGGCATCTTCTGCCTTATCCTCCAAATCACCTTAATCGGATGGATCCCTGCGGCTATCTGGTCGGTTTATGCCCTTTCCCAATACAATACGGATAAAAAAATTGAGAAAATGTCTCGCGGTGGTTAACGATTAAGCCCCACTGATGTGGGGCTATCGATTAGCTAATACACTCTCAGTAACGTTATCCCACAGCTCTTCTTCCGTGATTTTCTTCTTCCACATCGGCATAAAATCCATCAATTCAGGCGGAGACGTTTTCGGATCACGATTTATCATCGCTAAAAGATGTGCCACTTGTGCCATCCGATAATCCTCTCGCCATAAGCCAAAGGGCTGTTTGCGATAAAAGGCCTCATATTCACACAAGTGGCTTTCAGGCATTTGCTCGATTTCCGCGAGGGTTTTTCCCAGTGCCAACGACAATATCAATTGAAATTGTCGTCGGTCTCCGAGTTTTTTTCGCTGTTCCCCGCTTCTGCTGTAAACACCGCATTAGAGAACCCTTGCCCTAATCGATTAAGACCTTTTAAATCTTCTTCATTTTCAGCATCAAAAAGTAGTTCTCCTTTTTCATCACACAACTTAAAGGCCAACATTCTGGCGACATCATATTCATCGTAGACACGATTTATCGCCTCATTAAATTGTTCAGGATCGTCTTCATCTAAGTAAATGTCCTGCGCTTCGGCGAGCTTAATTTTAATTTGGCGAAGTTTGCGCTGAATGTAATTCATGGTGCCAACATCCAGCTCTTTGACATAAAAGGTGTTGTCTAAATAGGTAAAAGGCGTCACTTTCAGTGCTTGGTTTAACACTAATTCACGCAATAAAGCGTTAGACATAATCACTCCTAAGTTTTTTATCGAGAAGGGAGAAGAGAAATAATGAGGTGGATGAATTAAGGAGTTATTTCTTCACATTCAAATAATCACGGCCAGACAATTTAATCGAGATCCCCGAATCCATCATTTGCCCTACACTGCCATCAATGTTCATACCTGTCTCGACGGAGCCGTAATAAAACATGGAGCCTTCATCTCGCGTTAAGACCATTTTCACTGCGAATTTTTCTTTGCTGTTTTCATATTTACGCAAGAGTCGCTGCACATCACTGGAGCTATAACGTAAGAAGAAGGTCAATTTAATTGAGCCGTATTCCGTATCACCGGATTCATATTCCTTGCCATCACTGCAAATGGTGGTGACATCAATTTGTTCGGTTGTCGAACCGTCTTTACTGAAACTTTTTACCGCACAGAAATTATTAGACCATTGAATACGTTGTGCTTTGGCGTTTGAAAAATCCGTAGGTAGCGTTTTATCACTCCAATCCACTTCGTCGCACAGGGTCACTTTATTGCCATCAACCTGTGCAATGGGAAAACGCCCATCTAACTCCCCTAAACCCGATAACATAATCATGTCATCCGCTTTCAGTTTATTATTGGCGATGGTAATGGTTGCGGATGATAACGTCGCTTCCGTCACTGTCATCGCCTCCCCTAAGCCTGTTTGCACAAAGATCTTCGTGCCGAGGAAAGGCGTCGCTTTATGGTTTTTTGACTTTGCCATATCCATTCCTTATTTATCTGATGAAATCATTAATTCAAGAACAAGCCGATGCAATTTGACATCCGCTTCATACCCAAAGACCGCATTCATTCGTTGTGCAAATGGGATTGCCTCGATAATCTGAGCCTCGATTTTTTTACGCAAGACCATGAGAGGTTGTGGTTGTGGCGCATACACATCAAGTTGCACGCGATAGTTGTCTAAATCCGTATCCTCCAGCGCACTGTTAGGCGTGATGCTGGCAAACTGGATCACAATGGCGGGATAATGCCCTTTGCCTTCAGGTAATACCTGAAAAAAAACCCTTCCATCGACAAGCGGTGAAAGGGTCTCTTTTAATTGCTGTATCATGATCTCTACCTTGCTTTTTCAATATCCTCTTTGAGTGTTTGAACTATCACTTTAGCCGTTGCTTCCTTTTTCGCTTCAAAGCTGGGGCGCATAAACGGTTGTGCGGGCATCTTGGCGGTACCAAACTCAACAAACCACCAATAAAACGGATCATTCGGGTTCAATGCCGCACTTTTTCCCGTTGCTTGTTTAAAGGCGGACACCTTTTTACTCGATAATGATTTCACCCAAATACGCGTTTTGACTTGTCCATTGCGCTGCACTTTCGTTTTAGAACGAATATTGCGCTTGATGGTGCCCTTGCGTCGATGCGGTACCGTTTCCTTAAGAATAGGCACTCGATGTTTAATTTCGTCTTTTAACGCCGAAGCACCTGCATTCATCGCCTTACGCGCGCTTTGATTTCTGGTTTTACGGGCGATATCTTGCATTCGTTGAGCGAGTTCAGACAATCCACTGATTTTAATCTCACCCATCATTCACGCCCTCTTTGCACATTAATTGAAGCTCACGATGACGCTCATAAGGGTCAATAACCGAAATAATATTAAATAGTCGCTTACCCCATACAATACGCATCGAGGTATCAATATCAGCAATATAGCGAATAAGAATTCGCGTTGTGGCCTCACTTTGTACTTGCTGAGCTTGAAAATATTCTCGCCCTTGATAAGGCATGATCGCTGCACGTACTTTTGTCGCATGATCCGTCCAAATCACATCACTGCCACTGATGGCATCGGGCGCTAATACTGATTTTTGAATATTAATGGTGTGGCGTAATCGTCCCGGTTCCATTAACTACCTCGCCAATTTCGACAAAGCAGTAACAATCGTTCTACTGCTTTATTTTCATATAACGGAATTTCACTTTGACTAGTTCGATGTTCAAACATATCCCCCAGCACCAAAAGCATGGCCGATTTCACTTCATAAGGGATATCATCAGGTGATTTCCATGTGGGTTCATCACACCATCTCAAACAATAATTTAATGCGCTTTGAGCATAAAATATAATCTGCTCATCACGATCATCACCGCTGTATTCGAGATGCTGTTTTAATAAAGAAAGAGGAATGACATCTAAGATATTCATGATGTAATACGGGATAGTTACCTACCCCGACCTATTACTTAAGCACTTCTTCCAGACGTTGGGAAAGTTCCTTTAATTAAGGCTTGAGGGCGATAATGGGCTAATGCTAAACGCTCTTCACACAAAATGGTCAGCATATTCTTCACAAAGTTATCACGATCTTCTCGACTCACTTCGATAACTGCATTCATTCGATCCCATACTTGAGACGCCAAATCAAATGCACCAACAGTAAACTCGCCTTGTTTTTGTGCTTTTGTGGGAACAACAGGTAATCCCCACATTACATTTGAAGTAAACGCTTGTGGGCCACCAAAAATATAACGCCCTTCTTTATCTTTCATTAACGCAATGGCATGCCAATCACGAGGATTTAAAATAATACCGGAGGCACTAAATTCAGATTCTGTCACCTGATAAATGGCATGAGCAATCAGATCAGCATGCGTGTCACCCGTAGCACTCAACGTGGTATCATAGGCAGTGGCAACATGATTAATCCCCGTCAAATTATCCGCAGTACCGTCACCATTAAGTAATTGCTCCTCTTCCACTAATGCTAAGCCATACAATAAGCGATTATTAACGTAAGACTGTAACTGCACAGCATCATCCATCACTTGGCGAGACGCTTGGATCCAATGAGCAATAGTGATCACATTTGCCGTTTGTTTTTCAAACGTCAGATTAGATTCTGGTTTCTGTGCCTTTTCTTTCACGGGTGCCGCGCTATTGGTAAACAATTTTTCACGTACATATTCCAGTGAGTTACTGGAAATACGACCTTGAGCTAATAAATCGCGGATAACTAAACGACGCATACCCGGCATAATAATACCCGGTACTTGCATCGGCTGAATTAGAACACCGGCTGAACTCGCATCACTGCCTAATGATTTATTAAAGGTTTTCACTTCATAAGAAGCCTGACTCCCATTCCATGATTTTGTCAGCGCTTCTGCTGCTCGTTCAGAAAAATCTTTTTTCGCATTAGGATCATCAGCACTCGTTGCCCCTTTCTGCTCTAAATCAAACAGACGTTCACCAGCTTTTTTTAATTCCTCTTGAACTAAGGCTAAATCTGTTTGTAATTGCTTTGAAACTATGCCAGTAGCTTCAATTTCTTTCTTCTGTGCATCGAAGAGCTCTTGCACCTTTTTTTGTGATCCTTCGATGGCTTCTTGGATAATAGCTAAGTCAGACATATTCTATCCTTTCAGATTAAATGCATTAATTTGGTTAACAATGGATGCGACTAGGGATTGTTGAGTGTCATCGGACTCACTCCGAATAGCGGATTTGAAGCGGGAAATAAAACCGACTGCTTCTGATTTTGATAAACCGGCTGACTCTCTCAGCCAATCCTCAATATCTCGGATCGTTAATAACCCATCGATGCTCTTGAGTGATGAAACCTGTGCTTGGTCATTAGCGGGAAATGTACAAATACTGATTTCACGTAACAGGGAGATATTTTTAAAAATACGGCCTGAAGGTGTTCGCTCAAAGTCATTACGCAGACAACCGAATCCGATAGAAAGCCCGTCAACCGTGCCATGCTTCATTGCCGCTTTTAGATCTTGAGCCGCACTATGACCGGGTGTCAGTTGTCCTCTCACTCGTAATCCTTTTTGATCTTCCTCCATGTACTCCCATTTCCCCACAGGAAGCTCCCAGACTCGATGGTTATAAAACATAGCAACTTTTTGTTTTTGCTTATCTAAAACATGCTTAAATGCACCGGGTAAAATAATGTCACCATCGAGATCTTGATGACTAAATACGGAGGCATAACCTTCGAAAACGCCTTGTGTGCCATCTCCCGTAAATTTGATTTCCGCTTCATCAAAATTCAGTGTTTTTCTAATATCAGGCATTGAACCCCCATAAATAATTAAGCCCCACTTTCGTGAGGCTCTTTATTGAGTTGGTTAATCGGTAAATATTGTGCTTGCCGGTAAGCGACATCTCCACCTTCAAGAGGAGGATAATTATCAAGCCGTCGCATTTCATTAATAGTTCTTAGCCCCGATTCTCCCATCGCTTTCATAAACGCGGCGCGTGAAGTAGAATCGCCTCGCAATAATCCATCAAGGTTATGTTCAGCATGGTATTTTCCCACTTCGGGGGGTTTTAGAAGCCAACGCGCAATGCAGTTTTCCCATCGAGAGATATAGGGTTGTAAGGTATATTGAAGAAAGCCTAAGTTTTGTTGCTCAATACCTGTTCCCCAACTTGTTGATTTTTCAACATCGCCGACTAAATGCGGGGGAACACCAAAGAAACGAGCTAATTCACTGACTTGAAATTTGCGGGAAGACATTGTTTCTGCATCTTGAGGACTAACACCAATATCTTGTGCTTGAAATCCCCCTTCTAAGATCCACAATCGTTTTTTAACGGAGCCACCCGCAATTTCTTTGAAATTCTCTTCAAGTTGGCTACGTTGCTCTTTATTTAATACCTTATCACCCGTTGTTAGAATTTTAGGAGACTTAGCTCCATTGGCATAAAACTCACGTTGTTGATCTTCCATCGCAACGGCCGTGCTTGCTGTCTTACACGCATAAGCAATAGGCGACAATCCGACTAATCCATTAAAACCAAACCCTTTTAAATGAAAAATTTCGTGTTGTTTAAATTTGGCAAATTCATGATCACGCTGATATTTATAGATAATATTCTTCCCCTCCATGCGTACATCCATATTGGCAGACAGCAGAGGGAGCAAGCTGATCACATCACCGACTTTATTTCGCTCAATCAACGCGAAAGCATTACCATAAAAGCAAAGCTGCATAGTCATTGCCTCTCGGAATTCTTGAGCCGTCATATATTGATTGGGCGAATACCGCAGTAATCGAGCTAATGGGTGACTTAAATCAACTTTGGTTCTATTTCCTTGTTTATCCGTTTCGAACACATCCAGTGGCAAACAAGCCGTTAACGTCGAAATTAAGCTAACACAACGCCAAACCGTTGATATTTGGAGTATTCGCTCATCATTTACAGAAGAATCACCAAGTGAGCCTTGCGCTGAGATAACGCCTGATTGTGAACCTTGTTCAGGTGTCACGAGTCTTCCCCCAACAAAGAAGGAAGCCAGACGCGCAAACCAACCATGATTAGTGCGCAAATCGATTGAATATTGTTTATCTGTCATCACATACTCAATGGGTTAGAGAAAAAATCATCAAGGTTGCCATCATCAACCTCACCTTCCGCAGCACCAATCGCCATTGCTGATGCCACCACACCATCAATTCGACCAGTGCTTTTTTTCTTGGCAAAGACGCGGTTATCTTTTTGGTCAGCCTCAAGCACAGCGGATGCGGCATTCCATCTCAAACAAGGATTGGCGTGGATCTCAATCTTCTTGTCATCAATGAGCTGTTCAAACAGTTCGATAGAGTGTGGCATCCATAGCCCTGAGTCTTTAGCTTTGTAATATCCTTGTCCATGCGGAGTTAAAGGAACCGTCACACCCGCTTCATCGAGTTTGGGTTCAAGGTATTTAATGCGATAAGGGTCAAAGGCAATGGCTCTCATGCTGACGTGCATTGCCATTTCAGCAATACGTTCTGCCACAAATTCATATCTCACCGCATTCCCTGGCGTGGTATGCATAAAACCTTGCCTTACCCATAAGTCGTAAGGCACTCGGTCGGTTTTCGCTCTATCCAATAAGGTGTCTTTGGGTGTCCAAAATTCGACATAAAGACGTTTGAGACTAGGAAAATACAAGGCTAATGCGGTTAAATCTTTGGTTCCCGATAAGTCCAGCCCGCCATAACATTCTTCACCTTGAAGATCATCGAAGGTGAACGTATTTTCACACTGCATCCATGTTTCACTGTTAATCCACGGATTATCAGCATCCACCCACTGACAAAAATTAAGCCGACGCACAATGCTTTCTTTCGCGGGCATACCTCGGGCTTGTGTCACTTGCTCGCGTAAGTAGCGTTCAGAAAAGGTGTAACCCAGTGACGGATTGGCTTTCCCCCAGCAAGATTCATCCTTAAAGGGATCATCGCCCTCATCCAGTGAGCAAATATAGGAAAAGAAACTGTCGTCTTCGATAGTGCCTTCGGCGACTTTTCGACCGTATTCATGGTAGTCATAACACACACTGGTTTTATCATGGCCACTGTTGGTGATCATAAATATCAAGGCTTGCCGCCGACCTTTTGTGCCCGCTCGCATCATCTCGACGGCGGTATTATTTTTATGCTCATGAATTTCATCAATCAACGCACAATGGGGACGAGGCCCTGATTGCCCATCATCCGAACTAATCGGGCGAAAGAATGAACTTGTTTTCAAATAAGCCAAGTTCCACTCTTTGCCTGTTCCGCCTGATTTGGTGATCCGCTGACTTAATGCGGGAGATTGATCAACCATTGCCACCGCATCACGAAACAAAATCATGGCTTGGTCTTTTTTCGTGGCTGCCGCATACACTTCGGCACGCGGTTCACTGTCGGCGACTAAACAATACAGCCCAACGCCACCCGCCATCGGTGATTTTCCTGAGCCTTTGCCTGATTCAACGTACACCATGCGAAATCGCCGTGTACCGTCAGTCATTTTCCAGCCAAAAATGGAGCCAATCACAAAGCATTGCCAAGGCAATAAAATAAACGGTTTTCCTTCATGCTCCCCGCCATTGAGCTTTAAGACTTTCGCGAAAAAGTCGATCACCCTTTTGACGGCCTCGACATCCCAGACTAATCCTCGCTGCTCGGCTTCGTTTAAATCTTTGAGATGACGTGCACATGCATGACGAATATCAGGCCCCGCTAAGATTTTGCCTTGATGCACGTCTTGCGCGTATTGTGTTGCGGGATCAACCGAAATATTGGTTGAGCGGATCTTCCTCTTCTTCTCCACCATCCATCTTCACCTTCGAACGAGCGGCGGGGGTTAAACCAAACTCGACTAAATAACTTTTAAAACGGCGATCTGCATCAGCCAACATGGCAACGGCAGGATTCGCTTTAATTAAAAAATCCCCTAATTGCGTTTTTGTGGTGTATGTCCGACCTTCAATCGCAATGGTGTCTCGTAATTGAAGAATATCGGCGTAGATATCACACAGCCGTTCTAATGCCAGCGTATCAGCCACGGTTAAAACACCCATTCCATCGAGTAATAAGGTTAATTTTGCCCACGCCATTTTCCCCCAATCCGTTAAATGTTCGGGTGGGCTTGGTATTTCACGTTTGGGCTGGGGTTCTTTATCGTTGAGTTTTCGTTTTCCCGGATTACCGGTGACCACCTTCAAGTGGGTCGGTTTCGGGCGTCTTCCTGCCATCGGAACCTCCCAGAAAAAAACTTTTCATTTCGCGGTTGTGCGCACAAATGAGGGCGCTAGGTAATCAGGGCGAAAGTGTTTGAACTTTTACCCCGCCCCCACCCTGTATTTCATAGTATTATTGATACCAATGAGAATGGGGATCGAGTGGAATGCCATCCGCATTACAGCCAATGACTTTGCCACTCTTTTCGATACGTTGTTTGGTTGAGTTATGATGCAGTTCGCATAAGCTTTGAAAGTTCTTTGTGTCCCAGAATAAGGCTTGAGCTTTTGCGATACGTTCTTTATCACCTGATTCAAGTGCTTCTTTAAGACGATGCGGAGTAATGTGGTCAACCACTGTGGCAGCAGTAATGCGTCCTTGCTCTTGGCACATAACACAAAGTGGATGTTCATTAAGAAACGCTAATCGCACCTTTGCCCAGCGACCACCATAGACATTGCGTTTTTTCATGGTTTATTCTGTTTATTATTCTCTTTTACTACTCATTCTACCTCAATCAGTTTAACTGGTTTATCACCAGCCTCATGACACCAATTATTATATTCACTGACAGCACGCATGAGATCACTATCCGTCCGTCCAATCTTATCAACTAAAAAAGTTAAGCTCTCAGTATCAAAAACAACAACTTCTGGTGGAACATGATTGATATTCCCTTTCTGGTGAAGAGAATAGATTACTGCTCGCAGTTCATTTATAGCCTTAGATCTTTCAAGATGCTGTACTTTGATTTTGTCAAGCAAGACCTTACAACGTCCTATGGCTTCATAGTTAATCTGTTTATCTGACATAATGTTCTCCAATAAAAAAGACCACTAGGGTCTATTTTGTTTTCTCTTTAGCAAATTTACTCGCCCATACTTTGGCGATATGCAAGCAATCGTCAAATATTCGCCCTTTCTTACTCGCTTGAGCGATTCGGCGATAATGATCTACTGCCATGTAGCTTGCTCTCTGGATGACAGATAAAGAAAAGCCGAGCTTCTTTAACTCGGCCTGTATGTTCTTTTCTATAAATTGTTCGTGATTCATGCGGGTTCTCCTCCATCTGGAAAATCACCCATATCAGGTAAAGTAAGTTGTGATAAATCAATAATGGCTTTCTTTGCTTTGCGTATTTTCTTCAAATGACGCTTGCGCAAATTCATCAGGTCACTACCTTTCTTGCCAAAATTTTCGAAAGACCAATTATCCGCTGCTACTAATCTATTTTGCATTTCGTTAATGGTAAGGCTTTTGAGCTCATCCATATCAAGATTTGCTAGCTCTGCTTGAGGTTTTGACTCCTTCTCAGCTAAGTCTAGTAACCAGCGTCGAAGTGCTTTAGCAATCTCAGTTTTAGAGAGAATACCGACTAAATGAGCACCTCTAACCGAAAATATCCGCACTCTTTTATTTTGTATCTCATTGTTTTTACTACTAACGGTCAAATTGACCGTCTGAGACATACCATCGGTAAACTCATCTTTATTTCGATTAAAGATACGAGTTACTGATGACTCATCTTTGTATCCAAGCAATTCTGAAAGTTGCTTGTTGGTAAACCAGATTTTTCCATCACCCTTATCAAATGGGGTGATTTTATGACCTTTAAAAACTAAGGATTTATTCATAGCGTATTACCTTCATTTGAAATGAACCCTCGTTCACATAGAAAATCAGCCCGTCGAAGCTCGCCAGCTATAACTGACTTCCTCGAAGGCTCATATCAAAGTGATTGGATCCGACGTTTGTGAATTGCTCTGTGAATGAGCGATGAAATGTGTATAAAAAAAGCCACCAGCGATGAATTGAACTGATGGCCTTTATAGCAATATTCTATCTACCATGATCCTTTAATGGATATTTATTCAAGGAAAATATAAAAATTACTTTGATTATTAACAGATTGGCTGAGTGGATATTGGTAATACTAGTGAGAGCTCAAACTCACAAGGTTATTTTTATAGATTAAAACCCCACAATGATACCGAATATATTTAACCCACTATGTTTTAATCAAAAACATTATTAATAATTGAAGTGACTATCGCTGTACTTAATGCGATCAATACCAAATCATTTCCAACAATGCGCCATTCGTAACCAGGATAGTAAGGTAATTGGCTAAGCATTTTTTCAGGAACCATTTTCTTCGCAATACCCGGAGGCAATGGCTTTCCTCTTACTAAATTTTTAGCAATACCTGGAGGGAGTGATGAATATCCAGTAAATCCACCATTCAACGCAATTGCTCTAGCCTCATTATAAGATAAAGAAATTGAGAAAGAGGTTTCATTATCAAAGTGATTATTTTGTGATTTATTATGCCATTTGTTTGGCTTCTCTCCTTGATATCCTTTACTTTGACCTCTTCCATGCCCATTATCTGGATCAGCATAAGAAGAAACAGATATCATCGACAAACCTATAATCACCATCAATAAGTTACTTATTCTAGAAAGAATACCCATGCCTATGACCTCAGCAATTAATTTTTCACAGAATATCCTTCGAGTTACACAACTACCATAAGTAATACTCCTAGAAAAAATAACTGACAGGTGTCATTGTTGCTAACTTAGTTGCGAATACATAACTAAGTCTTTTTTTATTTCAAACACTCCTGCCTTACATACTCCTGTAACCCTTTAATCATCTGCTCTGACTCTGCAATTCGTTCTCTGAGTAACCAATAATTTCTGATAGCGGTGTCAGTAGGTCTGGCGGTGGTTGCATAAGCCAAGCTGGTGGAGGGAGTGGTTTTGCTTTTTGGGCACTCGGCTTTGATATACACCCGCTCAGGATGACGCTCGCTAATATCACGCAACCGACTAATTTCATTCTTAGCATTCGCTAACTCCTGCGTATATTGAATATCCAGTTGGTTTAATCGCATTATGCGTGCTTGATAATCAGTATTAATAGACTTCTGTTCTTCGAGAGCCACAGTTAGTTTTTTGTTGGTATCTGTCAGTGTGGTAATTCTGTTAGCTTGCCAATTAATCACCCAATAGCCACCCACAATAATGCCTACCAACGCAATGATGGCATAGAGTTTCCCGTATTTCATGATTAGTACCGATGATATGAGAGTGCAATCTGACAGCGTTTTTCTAAACTCACTTGGTCTTTAGTACATGAGTTATCAATCAAGAGATAAATGCCACCAGCGACTGTAATGAGTAATGCAAGAATAAAGCTGATAATGATGATTAAAGTTTTCCATGACATAGTGCTGACTCCGCCTCTCGACGACTGACAAGCCCTCGCCAAACCTTTCTTCCTGCATAAACCCAACGTTTCATTTCTTCACAGGCACCCG
Organism: Proteus genomosp. 6; assembly: GCF_040139785.1. Classification (NCBI taxonomy): domain Bacteria; kingdom Pseudomonadati; phylum Pseudomonadota; class Gammaproteobacteria; order Enterobacterales; family Morganellaceae; genus Proteus; species Proteus genomosp. 6. The sequence continues at coordinate 309,866 of NZ_JBEEVJ010000004.1, forward strand.
CTCTATCACCAGCGTTTAGCTTCTTGAGTAATGTTGAGCGAGAGAATGCGGTGGCACCCACATTAAAAGCAAAGGAATATAAAGCGGCTTTAGTGTAGTCATCGAGTGGTACTTTGATTAATGCATCGACTTGCTGTTGTGTCTTAATAAAATCGTTTTGTAATAACGCATCACATTCTTGTTGTGTGTATGTCTTACCTTGAATAATGTCTTTGCCTGTATGTCCATAACAAACCGTCAAAACACCTGCCACATCACGATAAGGTTCATAACGCACACCTTCAAAATGGGCTATTACTACTAACGCGATGGCTGTTGCTCCCGCTGTTGTTAGCGCCGCTATTTTCTGTTTGAGAGACATTAAATATCCTTTGGCGCTTTCACCATTAATTCAGCAAGCCTTTTTAACGTTTCGGTCGGGTTTTGTGGGTCAACATGACGAACAAGCTCTTCAAATAATTGAGTGCGTTTCCGTTGTTCTCTACGAGTCATAAAATAAGTAGCTAAACCTAGAACCATGCTAAACGCCATCCCGATAACAAATCCCCATTCATATAATGATAGACTGGCAAAAAATGCCGTTAGGCCTGCGGTTCCGTAAGTAACATTGGTTAATTTTTCCATACGCATAGTCACCCCCAGAGGAGTGTCCGTTGATGATTAGTGTGAGAGAGTTAAATATGTGAAGGTGAAACTTGAACTAACGTTATGATTTAGATTAAAACGAAAGTTTACAGTTCTATTAAGGATAATATTTTTACAAAAAAAACTTATTTGACTTAGTGCAAATTTCTATATTAGTAAAACGAGTAAACTATGAGAGATGGCTAAAGTTTAGTTGATATATAGCTAATCTATTTTAGTTATCGATTGCTTCTAATTATTATATAGTATCGCTATTAAAGCCTTCGTCCGAGGGCTTCTTTTTTATAAATCTCATGAAACGATCGTTACTCTCCCTAAATCACAGCATTCATTATCTAAGGTAAGGTTGTCTCTTCTAAAATTTAAGTAATACCTTTAGAAAAACTGTTTTTAAAATTCTTTTTACTCACATTATGAGTAACATTATCTTAATGTGAATTTTTCTTGGAATATGTATAAAATATTTTTTTGATATATATCCATAGCATAATACAAATAACAAACACATTAAAAATCAAAAAGTTAGATAATGATAATACTCCACCATGAATAAGCATTGGTATTAAATTAAGTAGTACAATGGTAAATATCAACCAAGCTATTCTCATTGATTTAAACATTACTTTTGACTCATATTTATCCGCATCCGCTATAAGCTCATCTGGTTCTTTAATTTTCATATCGCCTCTTATTGTTATTCAAGCCTCATCAATATAAAAATAATACTTATTAGTCTTTTTACTTTAAAGATGTTTTTATTATAAGATCACGATCATTAAAAGACTCATATATTAGATAGCTTATAAAGTTAATTTAAACCAATAAGTTACATTCAAGAAAGACTAGCATATTTTGAATGAATTAATGTTAATAAACCTTCAGGCAACTGCTCTTCAAGTGAGGCATTAGAAACAATCACAAGACCGTACATGGATATCCATGTATTCGTTTGTTGTATGTGTCCCTGAATAAATTGCTTCGCTTTCTCTAACAAATAAACACAACTCTCTTGTGTGTTTTTACGCCAATAGGATTCAATCGCCACCAGCAATGGAGCACCAGCATCACTAATTTTTTGCAAGCCGATTCGATATTGCTTTTTACCTGCGGGAGATGTCGTACAAATTAGTTGTGTGAGTTGTTGAGTTTCGCCATCAGCCGTATGGATATTCGCCGTTAAAATGACGGAGGTATTCTTTTCACTGTCTGTTTCTGATGCATAGTGAAGACTAAACTGTAATTCGCTTATCTCTTTTGACATAAATATTTACCGATTTATTTAGATGAAACAAATTGATATTTTTATATTACAATTAATTATTTTTGCAATATAGTTATTGAATTTTCATTTTATTTTGTTTATTAATAATAATGTCATTAATGCTGTAGATTTATATATTCTAATTTGTTCATTTAGTTAATATGATCTCTTTTTTATATGTTACATAAATCAGCATGATTTTCCGTTTAATTCGTTTAATCCATCTATCCCAGATGGATTTTTTTTATCCTTACATAATGAAAATATCCTCATGAAATATGAAAGGATTAAATTAAACAAAGTCTAATAAAAATACATTCTAGAAATTATAAGCTTATTTGTTAAATCACACTCAAACTAAAAATGATAAATTAATAATTCCAAATGATAATTTTCATTCTTTTTGTTGTTTTTTACTTACTTCGTGTTATTTTCAATAATGTACATTACAACTCACATTAATTCTTCCTTTTCCCACCTACTTGCCGTAGGTGGTTTTTTTTATTTATCAACGTTTTATTTTTTATTATTCAAGCCATCTTTATTAATGATTTTTTACATTTAAAATTAGGAAATTAAAAATATAAATTTGTGATCAAAATCAATAAAATCATTAACAAAAAATATTGACCATTATAAAAAAATAATTTATTAATAATATCGAAATTAATTATTTATACAAAATGTGTAATCATTGATTTCAAAAATATTTATTTAAAACAAGTATTTAAATTCCTTCCTACTGCATATTTTATTTGTTTTTTTAAATCCATCTCACTCAGATGGATTTTTTTTATTATTCTTGTTTTTATGATTTTTTGATATTTTTTTATTACAACCCTTCTTTATTACCATATAGTTATTGCATTTTTATTTTGTTTATTTTATTAATAATGCTGTTAATGCATTAGATCTCATTTAAATATTTATTTCATTTAATTGTCCTCTTTTTTGTAGATATGTTCTCTTCATTATATGATTGGTACTAGTTGTACTTTTAATCCATCTTCTCCTGATGGATTTTTTTTATCCTTAAAAATTCTTACCCATAAAAAAGATACGATTATCTTTATAATACTTTGATATTTTTTTATTTCATATTAATAAAAAAAACAAAAACCATAGAAATTTAAATTATTTTATAATATAAAGAAAATTCATAATCTTTTTCTTATTATAACTATATAACCCACTTCCCCCAACTCATCTTGGGGGCTTTTTTTATTGGATGATTTACTTAATAAATCGGTTTTGTCTATTTTTACATTTTTACTGAGGTCAAATTGTAACGTAAATTGCCCTTGGGATATGCATCAGTGGATCCATTTATCATTGTCTTCTTCTGGTTTTTCTTCTTTTTCCTTTCAATCAACAAACGACTTCCTTTTAATGACAGAGGTTCATTTCACCATCTATTTCTAAGACATACTGTAAACTAAAACTATAATCCGCCATAACATTTACCGATTTATTTTAGTTAATAAGGTGCCGACTCACAGCTCTTGTGTGAACGGTATAAGTGGGTGTTGATTCTGTGGTCGGCGTAAACGAAAAGGCTACAAAGTAACCTTATTTAATTTAGGGTTGAATATATTAATGAGAATAATTATCATTACATATGTATCAAATTGACAGGTTTGATACGAATTAGTACGACATGACTTACATTGCTTCTTGCGTTTATTTTATATGCCGATATGACTCCTAGCGTATCGGCATTTTTTTATTGTGATGAGTAATATTTTTGTATTCACAATTTAGATGTATCTATTCAAGTTTGACCTAAAATATCTATTGTTCAGGATTAAATCTAATTTGGCGCCCCATTATGTACCAGAAAAGAAAATTGATAATTACTCTGTGTATTAAGAACAGGTTGAAGATCAACTACGCAGGAATATGATTCAAAGAATCATAATTTAACCATCAAATACAGTTCGTTATAAACATGAACACTATACATGTTTGGCCAATGTCAATTGCCTCTTTTTGCCAATCCCCTCTGCCTTTGAAGATTCATTTGCCTAAAGTGCGATCATTAACATGCTACTAAACTAGCAGAATCTAAAGTGTGGGCTATAGTATTAATTTATTTTTCGGTACTTCTAGGATTAAGCATTTTTAAACTTAAAGAGGTTAAGATGGGGCGTTCAGCTGACTACACTATCCAAGGATTCTTATATCAATTTAATCTAACACTCGCTGAATTACTCAAGGCTACAGATGAGGCCGAAATAACTATAGAAGGGATCGTTGAAGATATAGAAGTTGCTACATTTAACGGAACCAAAGCCATTCAGTGTAAATACCACGAAACACAGACTAAATATACGCCTAGCATTCTGTATAACCCTCTTCTTCAAATGATGAAACATTTTAATTCAAATCCCAATGCAAATATAAATTATCATCTTTTCGCTCATTTTCCGAATATCTCTTCAATCCGTATTTCTTCTATAGAGTTGAGTGATGCCCTTAATTCTAAAAGTAAAGATTTACAAAATTTGATAACAGAGGCTACTGGTGTTGATCTTAATAAATTCCTTAAGGTATTTACTATAACAGTAACACCAAAGTATGACGATCTGATGGAAAAAAATGTAGAACTGCTTGTAGCACTAGGCTTTAATAAAAGTGAAGTGGAAACACTATTCTATCCAAATGCCATTCAAATCATTGGTGATCTTAGTATCAAGCATGATGAAAATCTTAGAAAAATCACCAAGAAGTTTTTTATGGAAAAATTACGCCGAATTAGAACTACAGCAGTTTCTCAATGGACTCTTGCATTAAAAACACGTCAGAAAGTTTTGGAGGCTCGACGTAAACAATTAAAAGAAAACCTGAATGTAAACGTTCGTTTGCGGTTTATAGTTATTTTCCCAGCCCTCCTGGAGCAGTTTGATGATCAGATTGTTCTTTTTATAAAATCTTTTGTCGATAAGTACCATTTTAAACAAGTGCATACACATACTCCCGTATTTATATTAGATGTTTCTCAACCTATATTTGATGATATTGCAGAGCGGTTGATAGGAAAAGATGTAATCCCAAACCTTGGAAGACCTGTAAATACTTTTTCAAAAAGATCCTTTTTCCGTGATCCTATTGTTACTAAAGATAAAAAAGAGTTTGTTTTGCGCTTCATTCGTTGGGATGACTACAAAAACCTTCATCTTGAAACGAAGGCTGACGATTTTTTTGTAATTGGAAATGGCGATATTACGAGTTTAGATCTTCAGGATATAAATCTTGAAATATTAGGTGCCGAAAAACTTGATGAAATAAAATATATAATGGGGATGACTAATGCTTATTAAAATTGGATCTGTACTTTCATGTGCGCCAGAGGCTGTCGTGGTTGCTGTCGATAACCTTGAATTATTTGAGAAATATAAAGAAAATCTTCAGGTTGGTCGTTTTCTAAAAATTGCTCAAGGAAACCATGATTTTACGATTGCTACCATCCGAAATATAAAAGGTACAAATACTACCACGCCTGACGAAAAACCAGTCTGGAACTTTCAGATTGAATGTCAAGCTATAGGCACTTTAATGGATGACAAAATTTTTGACCGTAGCAGTCTTCTTTTACCAGTTCCAACTGAACATGCTTTCATTGCGGAAAATGATACCTTAGATAAGATATTTTCAGCGGATGGTGATTATGATTTCTTTCTTGGTAAACTTTCTATGAATAAGACTATTGATCTTATGATTAATGGTAATAGATTCTTTAGTAAGCATATTGCAATTGTGGGTTCCACTGGTTCAGGCAAATCATGCACTGTTGCTAGTGTGTTGCAGGGTATCGTTGGAATATCTCAAAGTAAAAACAGCAACAAGAACAAGCAAAATAACTCGCATATAGTGATATTTGATATTCATGATGAATATACCGCAGCATTTACTTTACAGGCTGAAGAATCTTTCACTCTGAGTCGATTAGATATTGACTCACTCCAGCTCCCATACTGGCTGATGAACTCTGAAGAACTTGAAAGTATGTTTATCGAAAGTAACGAAGCAAACTCTCACAATCAAGTTAGTCAGTTCAAATATGCAGTCGTGCTGAACAAGGAAAAACATAACCCAAATGTTCCAGAAGTGACTTACGATACCCCTGTGTATTTCTCAATTAAAGAAGTTTACAACTTCATTGAAAATATGAATAGAGAAGTCATTAGTCGGCTACCTGGCGAAGATAAACCTAAACTAGCTAATGGATGTTTGGTATCTGATCGAAGTATTTATTTTGAGAAAGTCCACGATTTTGTTGCTACCTCGAGTGCAGCTGCATCCAAGGCTACTAATGGACCTTTCAACGGAGAGTTCAATAGGTTTGTTTCACGGTTAGAAGCTAAATTGGTTGATAAACGTCTTCGATTCCTTTTAAATCCCCAGAAGGCTGATGGAAAGGAATATTTGACTGAGGACTTCGAGACGCTAATGAAACAATTTATTGGCTATCTCCACAAATCGAATGTCACAGTCGTTGACTTAAGCGGAGTCCCATTTGAAGTTCTTAGCGTAACTGTAAGCTTAATTTCTCGCCTAATTTTTGATTTTTGCTTTCATTATTCTAAATTACAGCATGCACTTGATAAGCTCAATGATATCCCTGTTATGCTGGTGTGTGAAGAAGCACACAACTATGTTCCTCGAGATAATAATGCCTCATATCGAGCATCTCGGAAATCCATTGAACGCATAGCAAAGGAGGGGCGAAAATATGGCTTAAGTTTGATGGTAGTGAGTCAACGCCCCTCTGAAGTATCAGAAACAATATTCGCACAATGTAACAACTTCATTTCTCTACGTCTTACTAATGATGCTGATCAATCATACGTACGGCGACTATTTCCAGATAATGCTAATGCGATTACGGAAATATTACCTAATCTAGCTCCTGGAGAATGTGTAGTAGTTGGTGATGCTGTGTTGTTGCCAGCAATTATCAAGATGCCACTGCCATCTCCAGAACCACATTCCCAGAGTGTAAAAGTGCATAGTGAGTGGAATGCAGAATGGCGTGATATTGTCTTCTCGGAAGTTATTGAACGCTGGAGGAAATAAGATTAGTTATCACCTTTAGCTAGAGCTAGGGCGTGATAGTTAAAATTCTAATAAAATGGCCGCAATGAGGCGGCCATAACTACTATTATATCTAGATATTATCAGGCAGTTCACGAATAGCTCTACGTATATTCGCTTCAGCATCATCTAATTCATTTAAAGCCCGTGATATATCTGAACGACTTTCATCTACTTTAGAGCGAACACATTGTAATGTGGATATAGCATCATCGATAGCACTTAATGCTCGCTTTAATCTTCTTTTAGTATCCAATCTTTGATCCCCTCTTAATAGTTATAGGCTCGTCTGAAAAACAAAGTATTATCTACGTTAAATGACTATACCATAAGCTCATCAGAGTTGCCTTTTTAGCTCAAACCAAATTGAAATTTCTAATCATATTCTATCTACCCTAATCTGAACTAACACAACTTAGAACCCCTTACAAAACAATTAAGGCTACACACCATGCGTAGCCTTAATCTTATTCACATTATCTAACTCAATTATTTTTTATCTTTATTTTCTATCGCTATTGTTTGTCGTTTTTCTTCTTCAGGCAATTCATATTCAATAGCAATGGTCAGAAGTCCACTTGATAAATCGGCTTTTTCTATTTTAACATTTTTACCGAGGTCAAATTGCAATGTAAATTGTCCTTGAGATATGCCTCGGTGGATCCATTTATCATTGTCTTCTTCTGATTTTTCTTCTTTTTTCCCTTCAATCAATAAACGACTACCTTTCAATGAAACAGATAGGTCATCTTCTTGATATCCAGGCACACTCACTGTCAGTTCATAATGGTTATCATCAATCTGTTTCAGGTTATAAGTCTGTACAGGTGATGCAATGGGCTTACTGCCTGTTAACTGACTAAACAGGCGATCTATCTGATCAAAACGATTTGAAAGTAAGTTGTCAGATAATGTTGGGAATAATGAAAAAGGTTTAATGTTAGGCATATAACTCCTCCTTCAGTATTTAGTGAATTATGGGCGGTATCTTATTTGCCCAAAATATAAATATGAACGAGCGAAAGTTTTTCAAGCCCTAAAATCTAAATTTTTTATTTTTAAATAATATGAGATTGTAGATAGCAAAAAACCCCGCCGAAGCGAGGTTTTGTATATTCAACTATTTAATGCTTAACTCATTTGAGCTGTCATCACACTTTTGCAAAAGATACATTTTGCGCCGTGTGGATTGTTCACTGTGATATCAAATTGTGATGTTCTATATTGTGAACCACTACAACAAGGGCATTTAAAATAGAGGCGAATAGTAATAGCGCCTTTAGAGAGCCACCACGTTGCCTGCTGCTGGGCCTTTCATACCATTTTCCATGGTGAATGAAACTTGTTGGCCTTCAGCTAATGTTTTGAAGCTATCACTTTGGATTGCAGAGAAATGTACGAAGACATCTTTGCTGCCATCAGCTGGAGTAATAAAACCAAAACCTTTACCTTCATCGAACCATTTTACTGTACCAGTCATTGTATTAGACATAGAATTTCCTTTAATTTATTTAATTTGCCATAAGGCATATGCGGTTTGTTTTGTATTTTTACTTATGGGAATTAATTAGAAGGAATTCACAATGAAGAGGTATCGAGGATAACGCTAAACGGGAACAACTTTAAACTTACTAACATAAATAGGTCTGTACTTCCAAACCAGTGACGCTATTAAGCCATAGAAAAATTCAGATAGCAAACTTTATTTTTTAACTATAAATCAGCTTAAGTAGACCTATAAAAAATACAACCCCGCTATACTCACGAGGTTTTTAATTGATAAGAGGTGTAACATCAAAACCATCATTAACACAATATATTGTGTTTTGTAATTACGCAAGACTGTAAATGTGGTGTTTTCTAATTATTTTATCCATATCTAATTTTACGTTATCAACCGATAAACACCCTTCAATAAATCCCTCCGCTGTCTGCAATCGCTTAGCCACTTCATTATGAGAAATACCGAGTTTTGAAGCCATTGAACGCAAAGGATAATTCTTCACATAGTACATAATAACCAACTGAAACAAGTAACTATTATTTACCTTTAAATGTAATACCGCTTTATTGATTTTTAAGCCATCATCATCTGAGCATTGCTCTCGGCTTCGTCTTGAGCTTGGAATTAATCCTTTAAAACCGGCGGCAATTGATGAGTAATCGATACTATTTCCCTCATTAGCTGACCACGCACCCCAACGCGATAAAACTTCCTGCATATCTCTCATACTAATACTCCCCGTGCCGTATACACGTTAAACCAATGCCCCCATTCCTAATGAACGGTTTAAAAAAGAAAATAACAATTCGATTTGGTTACCATAATTGGCTTCCCACAATTTGGGATCACGATGTAACTCGTCATGATGAATGCGACATAATGGAATAGTGAATAAGTCATGGGCTTTCGTTCCCATGCCTCCCATACCATGGCCGATGATATGATGTGGATCATCAGCTTGTTGTCCGCAAACACAACAAGGCTGTGTTTTTACCCATTGAAGCCACTGGGAATTTTCCCAACGGCGCATTTTAGGTTTAAGAAGAAATGAGGCTGGAGGTTCAGGATCAACAGTCACATTAATAACGGGTTTTATGGCATCTAAACGCGCATTCATTGCTGATAGTGCTGTCACTTCATTTGGAACAATATCAGCTTCAGGAAAACCGCCATGTACCCTGCGCTCTTTAGTTTTATCAGGCCAATTTAAGATACGGCGCAATATAGCATCAGATAATTTATCAACCAGTTTATGCATCACAGCAAAAGCAAAAAAATCAGGTATCGTCAGCGAATGGCTATCATCTAATCTCAAACGACTGCGAATAGTGTCTATCATCCAAGCAATACGATTTTTATATGCTAATTCGGCAACCCACCCCGCCGATAAATTACGAATATGATTATCATGATACCAACAAGTCCGTATCACACCGTCTTTATGCCATGTGGTTGTTAATTCATGATGATGATAACTGTCATGCTCATCGTTAATCTGGCAGCAATGGATATTTCTGCCTATCCACATATTCATCGATGCCAGCCCACCCATAGCTTGGAGCACCTTTTCATTATTCAAAAAGCCAATAATGTCCTTGTTATTCAATAATGGTTGTTCGTTCCCTGTTAATGCACCAGAAGGCCATTTATCTAAACTCTTTGGTACATCACTAATAATCACACGAGAATGTTGTTTAAGTTGCTCAAGCAACTCCGCTTCAGGCTTCAATAAAACAACCCCAAGATCGGGCTGAATATAAGGTGTTAATAATAATTTCATGCACTCACCTGTTTATTCAGCATCACCATACGGATCAATTCATCCGTTTTACTTTCAAAGAAATGGGGTTGAGTTTCGCGAGGATTATTAGGGCTGGTCATGTTCTTCCCAAACTGGCAGCCCCGCGCAGTCACAGACCAGAACTCTTTCATTTTGTTAGCAGTTTTCGTACTTGGGCGTGATAAGCGCTCAACAATGCCGAGATCGGCCAACCGCTTATAAGCTTGTTGCGCTGAAATAGGTAATTGATGTTTTCTAATCAGTGTTGATAAAGCTACTGTTGGACGACTTGAACCATCCATTGAACCAATTGGTGCATCAATCGCATACACAGGGGCTAATTCGGGTAAGCCTGCCATGGCTTGTAATTTTTGATACGCCCCTAATTTCGAAGAGTTTGAGAAATTTAGGCTCTTAGCCATCGATTCAAGCAATATAACCCCAGCTTGAACTTTATCGGCTAACTTTTCGTCGTGTTGCTGTGTTATCAATGCATCAAAAGTACGGATCACTTTTAAATGAAATGATGGGCTTATCCACATTGCATAGGCATACACTAATTCTTTGCAAACATATGTTCCTTGGTTAAGCCCACCAACAATGGTCACAATGGGAACCGCTCCTGTGATCTCAGGAGCGGTTGAAATTTCATCAACCAACTCTTTAGTTTGAGTCAAAGCACTCCAATTCGATGGTTGATGCCGTTTTTCACCACCAGAGACTCGATGAAGGTCATTTAAACAATAACGCCCTGCGGTATCTCGACGAATTTGAACACCATCAATAACAATTAGTCCATTCATGTTATTTTTCTCCACTCTCGTTTATAGCAAAACTTCCTGAGCAACTTGTTCCGCGACTTGTTGCCAAATACCTCGCCACGCAGCTAAACCTGCAACCTCATTCATTCGGCCTAGACCATTTTTCTTTGCCTGAATAGCCGCTAATTCTTGGATTTTATTTTTAGGTTTCCAACCCGTACCCCAGATGAGCCGGAATGTTTCATCACGCTCTACGGAGTCGATGGTGATTTTTTTCTTACCCGCCAAACGTAAGGTTAAATCATCCCATTGAGCCCTGAGTGTACGAGGACACTGAACATTCTTTTTCCAAAAATCATCTTGCGTAATTCGTTTATAGAACTGGCAAATTTCTTTGTGAGTATGCCCATCAATCGTTGTCATTAAGCGAATATCATTAGCCCAATCAGTGAAATTTGGCTCTTTAGGCGTTTTTAATCCCATCTCTTGAAACACTTCACATTTACGACTGAATAGCCATTTAGCACACTTCAAATCGTCAGCGGAGCCCCATTTTTGAAAGTTGGCGCTATAAATAACCGCCTCTGGATAACGTGTTAAAAAATCCATTTTCGACTGGTCGCTGAATGCGTCAGAATTCTGCGACAAAGAATGATTTATTGATGGATCATATTTTGAAGTTACTGATGGATCGCCCTCAGGAGCTGGCGGGTCAAAATCCCTATTTTTGCTCGATTTTGAGGGAACAGAATTTGATGCAACAAATTTTGATGGGTCAGATCCTGATGCGTCAGGTTTTGACACGTCAGATTTTGTTGGTTGAGAAAGCGCTTTCTTTGCTGATTGGTATAGTTTCTCTACATTCAGCTGATAGATATTGCTTGCGTTGCGATTGCCTTTTCTACGCTTTTCGCTGGTTAACCACCCTTCTTTTTCCAACTGTTTTATTGCTGTGCGCACCGTGCTTTCACCCGCACCAATTTGGCGAGCAATCGTCACAACAGAAGGCCAACAAATACCTTCATCATTAGAAAAATCAGCTAATCTTGCCATGATAGCGACTGATGTGAGTTTTAAACCTGCATGGGCGCAACCATCCCAAACATAACTAGATAATTTAACACTCATAAGAGGCCTCACTTAACTCGGGTATATCTCTCTTTAAATCTTTGAACTGGCTCGCATTGTTCGTATTCACAACCATCAATCATAAAAATAACGCGCTGTTTTTCTCGATCATAACGAATGACATGAACAAGGAGCCCTCGAGGGTTTCTGTAATAGCGATCAAGACGATTGGGATCTTCATTTCGCATTGCATTTTCCTCCACTCAAGAAATAGAAATCAGCCCATGACTTTTTCAGTGTCCTCTTATCTACCAAATCGATATTTTTTCGGTAGTTGTGTGATCGATTGTCACTCGGTATGCTTTCTACATAGCGAAATGTTCCCTCTTTAGTTAAGGGTAAACAGCGAAATTGCTTTTTAGGTATTAGATGCGCTAATCTACTCATGCTTATTTCTCTTCACATCATTGAAATTGGCAACCGAAGCCAGAGGCCGTATACCTTTGGCTTCACCCTTTCTTAGTCACTTCCTGTTTTTCACCGTATAACACTTTCAGTGAATCCAAGAATCCAATTGCATATGCAAAAACTTTCCCTGCTTTTCGATAAATACGCCCTATTTCTTCATCCGTTAAAACACCATCAACAAGGCTTTCTTGAATTAAAACGGCGAGTGATCCTTGCATAGCAGCCAATGTCATTCGCATATCAAATAGCTCTACTTGGTCTATCTTTTCTGCTTCTATTTTTGGTAATGCACTCATGCCATGACGTTCTAGGTGATATTCCACCAGCAACTTAGTGCCCGAAATGTCTTCCATGGCTTCCTGTTCATCAATATCAAAGAAACGACAGCCATTTTTTTCGTATAACTTGTTATTAAACGTCTCGAGTGACATACCTAAAGCCCCAGCCATAGCAGAACGTCCACCCGGCAGTGCTTTGCACATTTCTTTAATAACTTCTTTAATTGAATGTTTGCTCATATCTACCTGCTCTATCTTTTATTGGTAGTTAATTGCCTTATGCTGTTTTGGTATTTTTTCTATAAAGTTCAGGGTTATATTTAAGTTTTCCCTTGGTGATTTTTTCTATTTCATACGCCCTTACTTTAGGAATGATATATCCCCAACCACACACCGAAGGATGTTTAATACCGAGGGCTTTTGCTGTTTTACACGTACCACCAAAAAACGTGATTACATCTTTTTTCTTCATTTGTAATCCTTTGGTAAGTGAATAATTCACACGCATATAATGTAGGATATCTTACATTTAAATGTCAAGATTCTTACATTTGGAATGTGGTAGGCTTTCCTACATGAAAGAAATGAGCGAACGAATTAAACAAAGACGCCTTGAGCTGAAAATGACACAACAGGCTCTAGCTAAAAAAGCTGGAGTCAATCGTGTGACTGTTACTGGTTGGGAAAAAGGTGACTATCAACCCAATGGCGCTAATCTTCAAGCATTAGCGAGTGCTCTTGAAACAAGCCCTATTTGGCTTGTTGATGGAAAAGAAGATCCTATTTCTAATGTTTCGTTTTTAAAATTTAATAGATCTAGTGGTGAATACCCTTTAATTAGCTGGGTAAGCGCTGGGAATTGGTCTGAGGCCGTAGAGCCATATCATAGAAAATCAATCGATACATGGTATGAGACAACTGTGCATTGTTCCGAAGAATCATTTTGGCTAGAAGTAAAAGGAGATTCTATGACCTCTCCTTCTGGACTAAGTATTCCTGAAGGGATGATTATATTAGTAGATCCCGCAGTAGAGGTTGTTAGTGGCAAGCTAGTTGTCGCTAAATTAGAATCTGAAAATGAAGTTACATTTAAGCAGTACATTGTAGATGCAGGCAACCATTACTTAAAACCATTAAACCCTCAATACCGCTTAATACCAATCAATGGAAATTGTAAAATTGTGGGTGTTGTTGTGGATGCCAAAATAGCTCATTTACCATAATTTCCTATCTCATTGATAAAAGGATCCTCTTCGGAGGATTTTTTATTACCATCATATAGCAATGTAAGATTTCCTACAAAAACACTTGACACAGCAATGTTGGTTATCCTACATTTTAAGTGTGCGGTGTAGGATGAGTTACATTATGATTAATATCTAATTCAATTATGTGTGTGAAAACACCTTAATAAAAATTTTCATGTGAAGAGAAATAGTTTCTGTCTGTTGGGAAACAGTAGAAACCGCCACAACTTGAGGTAAGCAATAATCAAGTTCAATAATTGAAACATAAAAAATAAGTCTTTATTTACCATTAACCAACATCAGTGAAATTTAATCTCGATTAATTCGAGAGGGATCTTTATTACTTAAATTATGTGGAGAGAATAATGTTTTATATTGCAACAGCAACAAATAAGCACTTCTATTACCTCGATGTACGGATCGAGGTAATAGATATTCAAGACATTGCGACGGGTTTAGCTAATGAATGTCGCTTTAATGGGCAGATTGATAATTTCTATTCTGTTGCTCAACACTCGGTATATGTCAGCTATTTAGTTGCACCTGAATATGCTTTAGAAGCCTTACTTCATGATGCCAGTGAAGCCTATGTAAAAGATCTGCCATCACCGCTTAAAAAGCTATTACCTGAATATAAGGAGATAGAAAAAAGAATTGATGCTGTTATTCGTCAAAAATATAACTTGCCACCCGTTATATCGGACGCCGTTCATTTAGCCGACTTAATGATGTTAGCAACCGAAAAACGAGATTTAGAAATTGATGTGGGTAGTAATTGGCTAATGCTTGAAGGTATTCCTACGAGTGATTTTATTGTTAATCCATTAACCCCACTACAAGCCAAAGTTTTATTTTTACGTAGATTTAATGAATTAAGTAAAAGGAGCTAAATAAACAGTTCTAAAAAGTTTAAATAAATACCACCAGCATAATTAACGTCTATTTAAACTGTATACGGCAGTATGGAGAGAAAATATGTCAAGAATGGTGACTCTTGAAGCGTGGGCAAAGTTGGAATTTGGAGATGCCTCTCCTTGCATGACGGTATTACAAAAATACGCAAAGAATAACCTTATTGCACCACCTGCAATGAAAGTGGGTCGCAAGTGGATGGTCGATAGAGAAGCTCGTTATGTGGGCTATCTGTCTCTCCCTCAAATTCCTACTAAATCAACGGAACGACTTAAGAGGATAATTACAGATGGCTGCCCGACCTCGAACCCATAAAATTATCATCCCTAATCTATATCGAAAGTTAGATAAACGTAACGGCAAAATTTATTGGCAATATAAACATCCCATCACCGGTAAATTTCATAGCTTAGGCACCGACGAGCAAGAAGCGAGAGAAACCGCCATTCAAGCCAATACAATTATTGCTGAACAACATACTCGACAGTTATTAAGTATTAATGAACGGTTATCAAAAATTAAGACAAATAAGTCTGAAATATCTGTCGATATATGGGTGGATAAATATTTAGATATTCAAAAAGAAAGATTAGATATCGGTGAATTAAAAATTAATTCTTATCGACAAAAAATGAAACCTATTAATTTATTCCGTCAATATTGTGGTACGAAAATATTAAAAGAGATAACCGCATTAGATATCGCTGAAATAATAGATTCCATCAAAGTATTAGGACATTCAAGAATGGCTCAAGTCGTTCGCATGGTGCTTATTGATGTATTTAAAGAAGCTCAACATGCAGGCTATGTTCCGCCTGGTTACAATCCTGCGAAAGCAACTAAACAACCACGGAACCGAGTGAAAAGAGAACGCATGACATTGGACGAATGGCGCACTATTTACCAGCAAGCCAAGAATCACCCTCCTTACCTGCAATGCGGCATGTTGTTGGCTTTAACCACAGGTCAGCGGATCGGTGATATCTGTAAAATGAAATTCTCTGATATTTGGGATGACATGTTACACATACAGCAAGAGAAAACAGGCAGTAAGTTAGCCATCCCTCTCTCGCTTAAATGTGAGGCTATCAATCTCTCCTTAAGGGATGTTGTTGCTCAATGTCGTGACGCGGTTGTGAGTAAATATCTCGTGCATTATCGGCATACCACCGCACAAGCGAAACGAGGCGAACAAGTCACACCAAATACATTAACCACAACGTTTAAAAAAGCGCGAGATAAATGTGGGTTAACTTGGGAAAAAGGTACGGCACCAACTTTCCATGAACAGCGATCTTTATCTGAGCGACTTTATCGAGAACAAGGAATTAATACACAAAAATTATTGGGTCATAAAACACAAAATATGACTGATAAATACCACGACGATAGAGGTAAAGAATGGCAAATTATTGCTGTTTAATTGAACAGTTTTGGGGAAGAGTTTTGGGGATATTTTGGGGAAGAATTTTATAGTACAAAAAATAAACGGGAACTAATAAGCTCCCGTTAACTATTTATCAAATCAACAATTACATATGTTTGATAATCGCGTCACCAAACTCGCTACATTTCAGCAGTTTAGCGCCTTCTAACTGACGTTCGAAATCATAAGTTACAGTCTTAGCGGCAATCGCGCCTTCCATTCCTTTAATGATTAAGTCAGCGGCTTCTGTCCAACCCATGTGGCGTAGCATTATATAAATCCACCATCATTAAGCATTTGTTTATTAAGGTATATTTACTCTTCACTGACCTAAAAGACAATGGTTATGCCTTTTTATAACCAATTGATTACCATAACACTTTTATTGGTTTTGATAACCACATATTAGAGCTGTAAACATAATTTAATAAGTATTAGAAACATTAGCTGGAGAGATGGGGATTAGTTCTGAGTTAAGAGATATGGTACAAAATCACAAAAGACCCGGAGTTTCTCAGAAACACTATGACAGATATGATTATTTAAGAGAAAAACGTGAAACACTTGATATATGGTGTGAAAAGCTATTATCTCTAAAAAAGAGTAATATATTATCCATAGACAAAACTTGAGTAATAGAAAAGCATTAATTAGATTTAAAAGTAATTTTATTAATTAGTTAAAATTTAGATAACGATATTCTTAATTTTTATTTCTAGATAATAAGCATATATAATAGACTTTACTAATTATAAAGTATTTTTCATCTTAGATGATGAGTTAATAAAATATTTTATACGCATATGGGTAATCACTTGGTTCAAACAGAAAAATAAGAAACAATAATTCAAAAATGTTAAATAAATCATTAATTTTATTTAATGATAAAAATCAAAATGTTATAGATTTATTAGATATTAAAATTAAAGATTATTTGAGATAAGCCGTTATGATTGTATCATCATGAAATTATAACAGGGTAATCAAAATGTTAAATAATTTAAATATTACTAAGAGTATTATTTTTGCCTTAACTATATTCTGTGCATTACAACTAATCACAGCTGGTTTTTCTTATTCCATTATAAACAAAGATCTCCATAATTTTCAAAATTTTGAAAACTTAAATGAACAACAACAAAAACTAAGTGACGGTGTTAACGCCCTAATAAAAACACGTTTAACTATAGCAAGAGTTGCTATTCGGTATATCAAAAGCCAACAAGACTCAAGTTATATAATAGATATCAATGATATGTTAGGGGTTGCTCGCACCACATTAAATGAAGCTGAATCTCATTATATATCTTGGTTACAATCTTCTGATGTTAATAAAAAACAAACAGAATTGATCGATAACATCAAAAAAACGTGGGAAAATATGTATGAGACCATGAATTTATCTATTGAATATCTAAGCTCAAATGACTACCAATCATATAGTAATTTAGAAGCACAACAAATACAAAATGAAATGGAGGTAGCATTTAATAACTGGAGAGATGAAAATAATCTTTTACAAGAAATTGCTGAAGATGAAAATCATAAAAGCTTCATTCAAATGCAATGGATTCTTGGTGTAATTACTATCGTTATTATTACAGTGCTAATAATTGTTTGGTTTGGCTTACAACACCTCTTATTAAAGCCTTTAAAATCTATTATGTGTCATATTCATAATATAGCGAATGGAGATCTTACTAATAATATAAACATTTCGGGCCGTAATGAGATGGGACAATTAGCTACGAGCTTACACGAAATGCAAGCATCATTAGTAAACACGGTAAATGCAGTACATGCTAATACTAGCGCGGTTCATTTCAGTATAGATGAAATAACTAAAGGAAGCACAGATCTAGCATCTCGTACCGAACAACAGGCTGCCTCATTAGAAGAAACAGCAGCAAGCATGGAAGAGTTAACGACAACAGTAAAACAAAACTCCCAAAATGCAAAAGAAGCCACGATATTGGCTGAAAGCACTACCGATATCGCGACAAAAGGGGGTCACATAATGAATAAAATCATTAATACAATGACGGAAATAACTCATAGCTCACAACAAATCTCACAAATAACAAATGTAATAAATAGCATTGCATTTCAAACCAATATTCTAGCACTTAATGCAGCGGTTGAAGCAGCTAGAGCTGGGGAACAAGGACGTGGTTTTGCTGTTGTGGCAGATGAGGTACGTAATTTAGCTAGTCGCAGTGCCCAGGCATCAAAAGAAATTAAGGCTCTGATAGAAAACTCAGAAAATAAAGTAAACACTGGTTCTAATTTAATTAATGAAGCCGGAGAGACAATAGATGAAATTATAAGCGCTATTACAAATGTATGTCATCTTATAAATGAAATCTCCTCTGCTTCTGATGAGCAAAGCCAAGGTATTGAGCAAATAAGTGTAGCCATCACTCAAATAGACCAAGTTACTCATCAAAATGCAACGCTTGTACAAAAATCAACAACTGAGGCTTTAGAATTGAAAACTCAATCAGAACAGTTACAGCTTGCAGTCGAGAAATTTAAATTAAGATAAAAATAATAATTTTTAACACAACTAATCAACACAAACAGCCATTCTAAGCAAGCGAGGGAGGTTAAATAAATCAACCCACTTGCTTTATCTTTTGCGCTTCTTCCATCTCACGCATTCTCACGTTATAGATGGATTGCTCTGGCATCTGCACACGAACGGAAATGAAACGACCATCAGGGATATCAATTGGGTCGCCATCATTGAAACCATCAATATCATTATTGGCAAACTCTGGTGCATTAGGATGAGTTCGGTGATACGTTTTAACGAGAATCGAACCATCTTTATTAACTTCAGAGTTAACCCAAATGAGTGGCTGTTTATTGACATCGAGTGGAATTTCAATACCCCCATCAACACCGCCCCATCCCGCATCTGAGTTAAAGCCCAGCACGCCTTCAATGAGATATTCACCCTGAGCTACTCGAGTAACCGTAGCGCCTTCTGATTCGTCGTTAGTTGTGAATGTGCCGTCTTGGTGGATGTTAATGATAGGAGAGGATCGTTTAATAAAGCCGTTGCTGTCAATTGTTGTATTAGCACTCGACCAAATATTACTAACTCTAACAATCCCGTTAGCATCATTATTACTAGATCTATAAGAACTCATAACACCAGTGAAGGCATTAACATACATACCTACTCTAATATTTTGGTCATAAGCTATGTGAACACCACATCCATGATTTGTAAATTGATTTAGTTCACCACCACCCGTCTGTCTAAAAAAAGATGAAATAGTGCTTGTTTTTAAAAAATTATTATTCCAATTCTCAGGATAGCCACCAATACCATAATCTCCCACCAACATTAGTGTACCATTACGCTTTGGAACAGCTACAACAGCCTGATTAACATCACTAGAATTTCTATAACCAATTGTGAATATTTCATTATCTCTAGTGTTTGTTTCTATATATCCATACTCGCCGTTGGCTTTATACAATCGAATACCAGCCCAGTCATTTATACTCTTATGAATTATATATTGAGGTTCAGCAACAAGAAGTGTCCCCCCTTTTCTTTCAGGAAAGCGAACCGAATACCCAGCACCATCATAGCTACAGTAAAAACCAAACGGATCACCTGTGTTGGCTCTTAAAAGACCAAAGTATGTCTTGGAATTATTTCCATCAAAGCTATATATGCCTGAATGTGAAATAACTTGTCCTTTGAATATCTGTGATTCTTTGCTTGCTAAATCAGCTTTATTATTAATATCCCCCTGCATCTTCTTAATGCTATCTAGTGTAATGACTTCACCATTTGGCATATCAATTTTTGTCTGCCCAGTCTGAGTCATCCATGTATTCATCGCATCGAGAAAATATTGCGTGTATGCATTTATTGCAACCATCGTTCTTGCTGCATCGCTATTATTATCTGGCTCAGTAATATGAATTGAGAATGTGGTGTTAGTTGCTGTGGCTAATGCGGGGTGTGCTAATACTAATTCAGTGTCGGAATTAACGGATTTAATCATATAAGGAATATTAGTATTTCCCGATTTAATTAAAATCGTCATTCCGATATTAATGACGGGATTATTATTTTTAAATTTAGTGCCAGTTCCGCGAACAATAGCAGACCCTGACACAGTAGAAACTGTGCCTGTTGTGTATATCATGATTTACTTCCTTATTGCTTGCAGGCTAATAGTGTTATTTTGAAATATCTATCTTCGCTGTCATATCTAAATACGCCGGGTGTATTCGCTTTTAACGTTGTTGATGGTGAATTCCAATAATAAAAATCATCGACTCGTCCACCATTTTTAATTTCAAAGAACTTATCATCGTTTAACCACAATCGACACCACTTACTATTATGTGTCGTTGCTATAGTGACTACTTGAATAACACGGTCAAAGGATTGTGCTGGTATCGTAATTGTTTCTCCGTTACCAATAGAATAAAACTTAACTATGTCACCCTCTATATTCTCCACTTTTAAAGTGCCCTTAATTTCACAATCCTTGTCAATAATCACATTATTCATTGTGCCTTTAGTGGCTTTAATTTCTCCTCTAAATTTTGCATTCTCAAATTCAGCATATCCATTTTTATTAATTATCCAGCCTGATTTTCCAGCCACATAATTATTTGATTGAATAACATTCCCTATTTTTGCATTTGTAATCGAACCATCTTCGATAAATAAATCTCGAACAAAAAATTGCCCGTTCTTGGCATACATGAATAATTCCATCTTGCCATTTGCAGGGTTATACCAAGCAAAGTTATTGGCGTTGTAACCAAAGAATGACTCAAGCTTGCCATTCTTAACCTGAGCGCTAATAACCTGTCCTGCTGCGTTATATTTCACGTTGTTATGAACAATCGTGATATTAATTGAGTGTGTGACAACGCCGTCGCCAGATTGATTGAATGTGGCTTGCATCTTCTCCTGAATCAAACCTTCCTGTTCATTAAACTTAGCTTGAACTTGCGTTTTGTTTTCAGCAAAAGCCTTATCTGTGTTAGCAATGGCAGTAGAGTTTGAAATGATATCGGCCTGAGCTTTATCCATTTCCGTGCGAATTTCAGTAAATCGCTGACCAAAAGCCTCATCTCGTTTTGTAATTGACGTTTGAGTCTCTTTAATTGCAGACGTGTTATCACCAACAGCGGAGTAAATTTCTTTAACTTCCTGTGCCCAGGCTTCGTTATCCGTTGCACGAACTTGCCATAGCTCGCGAATACCCGCTTGTGATTGACCGTGTTTCACTAACAAACTGCGTGATA
The DNA here is from genome assembly GCF_040139785.1 of Proteus genomosp. 6. NCBI lineage: Bacteria > Pseudomonadati > Pseudomonadota > Gammaproteobacteria > Enterobacterales > Morganellaceae > Proteus > Proteus genomosp. 6. The sequence continues at coordinate 331,599 of NZ_JBEEVJ010000004.1, forward strand.
GTTGAGAGTCAGCGTTACTAAGAATAATCGCGGTCTCAGCATTCCAGTCCAAGCGTTCACTAAGTTGCTTACCAGCATCAGTTGTCATGAAATGACCATCTAACTCATCGAGAATGGCGCTAGCATCAAACTCCGATTCTCCACGAATAAATTCAGTCCACTCAGATTGATTGCCTGTTTTATCCACCAGCCTTGCTCTAAAATAAAACGCTACACCAGCTGATAAACCCGCCATTTCATAGGTTTTAGATGGATAAGGAACATCAGATAATAGCATCAGACCTTCACCATCATTGGTTTTGCTGTACTGAATTTCAGTTTTTAACGTATCACTGGTGTTTTCACCAAATCCCCAGTCTAGCTTAATGCCAAATACTAATGGCGACGCTCTAAAGTTAACCGGTTTGGGTGGGTTACCCATTTTTCCGGTTAACGTTTTTTCGTCAGAATATCCCCATCCGCTTGAGATCTCAGAAGCATTAATGGCTCGAACACGAACTAAATATCGACCTGAATAAACATTAGGAACCTCAATAGAGTTAATGGAGCTTCGAGGCATATTGACCCAATTGCCTTCGTTTCTACGCCATTGCGCTTCATAAGAGATTGCGTTTTCAACTTGTGGCCACTGTGCTCGCATCGTTTCGATACTAACGCCTTGGCTTACAATGGAGTAAGAATCAATAGCAATGTTTTTCGGGGCTTGCTGGTTATTAGGAGGAATAACACTAATGGGCCTTTCATCAATCAATGCGCCAGAATCAACATGCTCATATTTACTGGGATCATGCTGAATGGCGGTAATAGTAAATTGATTAGACTCATTTTCTGTAACACTGACAACGCGATATTGTTGCGCATACAGCTCTTCTGATTCGACAACCCAAACACATTCTGTCTCTGGTGTCTCACTGTATTCCGTTGTAACCGTGATCACCTTCCCTGATACTGTTTGTATCGTTCTTGCTTGCGATTGCCCTGAAGGAAGATTGAGAATTAATCGGTCACCACTCACAGCACTTGAAACACGGTCTAACGTGATATTTCTGCCATCGATGGCACTCACTCGACCACCAGTGACTTTTCCTGACAACAGTTCATCAGCAACAGCGATAATGTAACCGGGTTGCGGAATGTTCCCATCTAACCCGACAGAGAATGTCACCATTCTGTCTTTATTGTTTGTCAGTATTCCCCAGCGCCCTTTTCTGTTGGCTTCACTTTGTCGGGTGCAACCAATTGCCGTAACCTCCAATTGATTAAAGCCAAACCGAGAAACTAAATCAGGTTCAAACACCGCCTCCATTGCATCAGCATATCCATTTTGCGGATCTGAATACGAAACCAATGCTGTGGAATACTTTTCTTTACTGCTACTGCTTGAATAAATAAATTTGCCATCAATCACATTAGCTCTGGTATAGCTATAATCTATATCACGAGGCATATCCGCTAATGTCACAATCTGACCGCACCCCCAATAGGTCATTCCTCGAAAGATGGCTGCAAAGTCACGTAACACGTTATACGCTTCATTTCTATCTTGCACATA